>JAGRJP010000156.1 GCA_020442665.1 Lysobacterales bacterium | reverse complement strand
GCATGAGCTCCTGCAACCACTGCACGTTGTTTCAGCACATTGATTAATAATAACATATTGGCGTCAGTCATATTATTCTCAGCAACTTGTTTTAATCTTCTCAGTTGGGTCGGTTGCCCTGATGTTTCAAAATTGATCAAATTATCTGTGTCTACCAAATTTAATTCTTCGATTCCTTGTGGTGAATAATATCCCAATTTTAAATAAACCGATGAGAAAGTCTGATCAGTGAGGAGTGTATTATTGTTTTGAATGACCCGCTCAATTCGTTCAAGCATTTGATAGTATTTAATCAGTTGATTTTTTTTATTGTTATCAGTAATTAATTTGATGTTTCCGGATGAAATGAGATCAGTATAGGTTGAGTCATTGACGACAAATGTTCTTCTGACTGTGAGTTGTGTAGCGATTGCATAGAATTCATCATCAGGAAAAAAAGATTCGTTTGTATAATAGTTTGAAATGATTTTATTGGAACCTTACAAAAATTGAGTTTCTATCACTTTTTGGTCATTGATAGAGGCCAGCTGGTCATCTAAATCCGATATTATATTTTGAATGTATTGCTTTTCTAACTGTTGCTCTTTTTTTAATTCATTCCAGTTTGCTACCTGAATACCAATAAAAACACCTGCTACTACGATGACAAAATCGAGAAAGACTGCAAACCAGTTTTGGTTTTTGATGTGTTGAGTGATTCGTCTTAATAACATCAATTTGGCCTAAATACTTTCAAAACGCCTGAACTCTCTATTAACTCCTCACTAGCTCTGTAGGACTCCGTTGCGTCAAGTAAAAATTTAAAATCATTATTTTGCATCGATAAGTTGGCAATCCTGAGTCGTATAGTTTGAACAAAATCACTTCTGGATCGCAATAGCTCAACTGATAGAGCTATCTGCTCTTCAGTCAAATCAAGTTGACAGTCATAGGATAAAGCACCCACATGACGTATTAACTCCGCAGTGGAAATATTCCGATCGCCACACCTTTCAGCCACATGCAATTGTACCTCAATGGGTATCAGTGAACGAAATAAGCGTCGATAGTCAGAGTTTTTACCATCATTTTCAATTTCATTGAATTGACCACCTTCATAATAAACCGATGCCAATTTACCCAGCTCGCTTTTGGCCAATAAATCATAGTCACCTGTAGCAATCAATTCCTTGTAGGTTGAAGATATGGGTAGTCGGTTAAATTGAGTGGCTCTGAATGCAGCAATAATCAATTTTTCATCAGTCAATTCAACTCTACCAGTGATGTCTTTTAACACTAATTTGGCATTTTCAATCACTGTTTCATTGTAATGGTAAAAATTATCGGCCAGCCACATATCCACACCAAAGTCACTTGCCAGCCGTTCAGTCAGCATTTCAGTTTTATCGCGTAAAATGCGTTTTTCATTCCAATTGGCCACTTGAATACCAATAAAAACACCGAGTACGACAATGATGAAATCGATAAATATAGCAAACCAGTTTTGGTTTTTGATATGTTGAATAATACGACGTAAAAGCATATTTTTATCTATCCGAAGATGTGTCGTTGGAAATCATTGTTAACATTTTTGAAATCTTCTTTTTCAAATCTTTGGCAATATCTATTGAAACACCGGCATTGCTTATCATGTATCGTAAGTCTAATTTGATATCACTGTTTGCCTGAAGGCTTGTTGCAAGTTCCGTCAGGTCAGAAACTTCATCCGGAGGCGGACAATCTAAAAGGTGATGCGTGTCTGACGAGGAAACTTTATAACAATTGAGGTGAAAATATCTTTGCAATTGAAACGGAATGATACGTCGTATGTTTTCTCTGTACTCAGGAATGGTTTCAATTGTAGAAAAACCGGAAAAGGAATAAAAATCACCCAATGCATTGACCAAATCCTGATTGTTTAACAGCGCAAGATCTCCGGAATTTATGATTTCATCATATGTTCCCCGCTTTACGGAAATGGTAAACACATGACTTGCCTGAAAATAGGCACGAACAATCTTCCAGGCGTCTTCCTGCGTTATTGGCTCATCTAAACTTTCTAGGGCATATAAACCATATTCAATTTGTTTGGCAAAGCTTTCCTGTCGATTTGTCAGAGCCGATTGGTTAATTGTCATGTCCTGATAAAGACGATTTCTATAATTTTCAGCTCTTTGTTTCTCATTCAGGTGTTCATTCCAGTTGGAAACCTGAATACCGATAAAAACGCCGATGACAACGATTAAGAAATCAATAAATATAGCAAACCAGTTTTGGTTTTTGATGTGTTGAGTGATTCTTCTTAGTAGCATCAATTAACATCCCTGAATTTTTTGAGGTTTTCTGTTATTTCCGGATAATAATATTTCACACTATTAATACTGGCTTGAAGCTGAGCTAGTCTTAATCTTAAATAGGGCAAAAATAATTCATGGGTGCGAATTGTTTCCGCTGTGTCTTTGACTAAATCTTCATCTATTTCCGGATTGCAGGGATAATCAATAGAATCAACAATGCCTTGATAATCCAGGGCATTCACATTTCTATCTCCACATTTGAGGCTTAAAGCCTCTTGAACCTTACTATTAATGTGCATGCGGAAGATTTCCCGATATTTAGACTCATAACCACTGGTATAAATGGATTCATAAAATGGAAAATCATAAACCCCTGTAGCAGTTTTTCTTAGTAATTTGTCTTTAATTAAATCAATTTTGCCGATAGAAACCAATTCATCATAGGTCGCTCTGCGTCTTGTGATAATGTTAATTTGGCTTGCTCGATAAGCAGCTATTACTAACTCAATATCGTTCAGTTTAACTCCGTCTTCCAAATCTGCCAAAACGCGTTCAGCATTTTGTTGAACATCTGTGTAGTATTCAATCATATACTGAAAATCCCAGGCCTCTTCAATAATATCCTCTCGTAATCTTTGCGTAAAATCTTCAGATAGCTTATTTTCTAGTCTGTCATCATTCCAGTTTGCCACCTGAATACCAATAAAAACACCGACCACCACAATGACGAAGTCGATAAATATAGCAAGCCAGTTTTGGTTTTTGATATGTTCAGTCATGCGTCGTAATAACATTTCATTTAATCTCCTGTCCTACCCTTTCTATTAATGAAAGAGCCTTTTTCCTTGCTTGCTTCATTTGAGATTGATGCAATACAGCAAACTCGAGCATGGTTCGGATAACAGCCTGAATTTTGGGAACAGTTTGAACCATTTCAATAAATTGTTCTTCCGGCACTCTTGTAAAAGGACTCAAACCAAATTCTTGGCCAACAAAGACTGTCTGGTCACGAAATGATCTGTGGGTGGATTGGTTCGATTTTTCTATTGAATTCCAAAGATGTGAATAACTTTGCAGGTCACTGATGAGGGACTGATCCGATATAATTTTCAGATCACCGGCTGCGACTAATGAACTGAAAGCGGTATTGGACTGATCAGGATAATAACGCACTGTCACCATTTTCCAGAGTTGATCCTTTCGCTCTTCAGGAATATCAATTCCTGAATTTATCATCAGGTCAGCTCCTTCTATTTGAAAATTGACTACGGGTAGTGAAATTTTATCAAGTTTCTCAAATCCAGCCTTCTCAAGGATGTAATTGGAAGCATTTGTACTGATTTCCGCCATCGCTAAACTTGCATCTAAAACATCCAAATCTGTCTTAAGGTCATCCAGAATCGCAACGAGCACTTCCTGTTCACGAATAGCCTCTACTCTAGATTCATTCCAATTGGAAACCTGAATACCGATAAAAACACCTGCTACAACAATGATAAAGTCTAGGAAAACTGCAAACCAGTTTTGGTTTTTGATGTGATGAGTGATACGGCGTAACAACATTATCGGTGTCTCAGTTCTTCGTCAATCAGGTCTATCGCTTTCCGGGCGGCAACATTCTGTTCCCCCAGTGTAGCAGGTAATGAGACAATTGCTCCCGTCCACTCGGTTAAATTCGGCTTTATTCCCGGGTTTTCTATAATTTCTGTAACCAGTGATTTGGATTCTTCATCTGAAATGCCCTTGGGACAATTTAAATTGTATTTTTCGATTCCATCTTTTAATGACCAGCAGTATTTCCAGTAGAATTCTTGGGTTTTAATATTTATGATTTGTCGAACTAATGATCTGTAAATGGGAAGTATGTTAAATGGAACCGCATTGTTTGAATTCTGTGCAAGATAGGCTTCTACGGCATCAATAATGCCTCTATTGGTGGGAAAGCCATTGTCTCTCATGTTGTGATAAGTCGATGAGTTAATGTGAATATCTTGCCATTGTGAGGCATGCATAAAATCAACTATCAGATTCCAGCAGTTCTCTTCACAGTTTTTCTGCATATCGAGAAATGCTAAAACTCTTTTTCCGGCATCAGTTGCTTGCTGATAGGCTTGAATCTTGGATTCGGTCAGAGTGATTGAGCTTTGAATTTCTTTCTTGAGTTCATTGAGTAATTGTGTTTCTTTCTGAAATAAAATTCTTTGTTCATTCCAGTTTGCAACCTGAATACCAATAAAAACCCCAGCCACAACGATGATAAAATCGATAAATATAGCAAACCAGTTTTGGTTTTTGATGTGATGAGTGATTCGGCGCAATAGCATTTTTTAGAATTGTTGTTTTTATACGTTCCTCTATGTTTTACCTTATATCATTATGTTTAATTTATGTAAATAAAAAAGGCTTGAACGAACTTCAAGCCTTTTCATTTCTGATTAACGAGTTATATTTAAGGTTTAGTAAACAAGAATCATTATGTTTCCGTCGATACCTGTTCCTGTGTTTGAGTTATATACAAAACAGAATAAGTCAGTATTGCCTGTTGTATTATTATGACAATTTGCAGATACTGCTGATGCAGATATTGGAGAAACCTGAAAATATCTGTTACTTAAACTCTCAGGAAAATGAATTCGGCAAATACCTGTGCCTGCCACAGCAGTTGTTGTAACCGAATTACTATCGACGCCATTATAATATTTTGTAATTGAAGTACTGGCTCCATTACATCTGGCTTCAACCATATACTTCATCATACCGTTACTTGATGAAGGTTGCTTCATATCACCAGCGACATAAAGACCGTCTGCCGGAGGGGTTGTAAAAGCTCCAAGTGCTGTTCCACCATTAGATCCAACCGTTAGCTTGGTATTGCTATCGACTCTGACTCTAAGAGCTGTATTTCCGGCAGGTGCTTCAACCATTAAATTGGCTTGAGGGTCTGTAGAACCAATTCCAACCAACCCATCAGGATCAATAGTTAAACGAGGTTGGTTCAATCCAGTAATCAGATGAAGATTTCCTGTGGAACCTGCGCTTGTGCCGACTTCAAAATCAGCATCTGTAATACTACCGGATGGAGTTTGATAGGAGCCAATGTATCCACGGAAAACATCGTTTTCTGAAAATATCACATACATATTTGAGCCGCCGTTAAACCTTGCAGTTTCAAAACCGCTCGTTGTTGAAACATGCAATCGTGGGACAGGGTTATTTGTACCTATACCAACATTTTCATTGGTGAAAATTTCACTACCATTTACACTCCATGGAGAACTAGGATTTGTTGCAGGTCCCCATTGAAAACCGTTAAAAGTCAGGACTTGTCCGGCGGTAGCATTGCCATTAACCAAGTTACTGGCAAGTGGAACGGATTGCAGCTGTTGTAGTGGGCTTAATGTTGTGTAAGCACCACCAACTGAGGTTTTACGAACACTCACCTCAAAATAGTAGTTTTCATAGCCATCAAACATTGCTATGCCGAAACTCACATTCATAGAAAACAGGCCGTTGGTCACCTGAACACCATTGTGTTGAGAAGTCACTCCCACTTGTTGAGCTGCTCCATCAAGCATAACGACCTGAATATCATATTCGCCATTTGCAGGAGAACCATTATCCAATAACTCACCCTGATAAGTGAATGAATTATCCATTTGAGCAGATACATTCATTGCCAGTCCAAATGTTAAAAGTATTATTAAAATATTTTTCATCATATATCTCCGGAGTTACTCCACTCCATTTTTAAAAATTAAATCATTGTTTTCGTGCCAATAACCGCTTTGCAGAGTGTAATTGCCACCTGTTTGTTTATCGTTGACATCGACTTGCCCGAAACTGCCATTAATCTCATAAGATCCTCCACTCATGACGCCCCCACCGCTATTGATGGTATGCTTTCTGATTTCGTATTGTGCAAAAGCAACCTGACTGATGAGGGAAAACACAATAAGAAAAATCAGCAGCTTGGTATCACTAGCTTTTTTACTTGTCATTTTAGATTTCCTGTATTTTTTGTTTACATAAGTCATATACGTCCTTTAAAATTTTTTGGTGACAACTTTTCTATTAATTTCGAGATAATGAAAGATTTAAAATACAAACAACAAGAGTCTGAATATCTAACCATGAGCAGACTATTACTCACGATTATCTTTTTTCTGGTAACAATCGTATTATTGGTTATCGGATTTTTCAGTGAGACCGATTTTGCTGATATCGGCAAAACTCTGATAGGTGTTTGGGTGCTTTATTTTTTTCTGTTTTGGTATCAAAAGGCGGCATACAATCGCTATAGCTATGCCATGGATCATCAAGGGCTTTATATCAATCATGGTGTTTTATGGCGTAAAAAAATTGTTATCCCCAGAAACCGAGTTCAGCATACCGACATTGCTCAAGGTCCTTTAGATCGTCAATTCGATTTAGCTGAACTTGTGATTCATACCGCAGGGACACGAAATGCTTCGGTTAAACTGGTCGGGGTATTTCGCGAAGATGCTGAAGATTTAAGAGAGTCGCTTTCTTTTGATGAAAGCAATGATGCGGTATGAACAAATCCAAAGAAAAATTGTCCGGCGGAAATAGACTTCACAAGTTTTCGCCTTTGTTTATTTTGATTCATGTGATCTGGAAGTCAATTGTACCGTTGGCATTTGGACTTTATACCTATAGCAAAGTTAACTCAGCGAATCATATTATCATTGCATTTGCAGTCGTTATTTCTGCATTTTCACTTTTGCAGTACTGGTTTTATCATTATTGGCTTGAAAACGATAAGATAGAAATTAAAGAAGGTATATTTTTTAAACAACATCGAAAAGTACCTTATACCCGCATACAAAACGTCAATGTGGTGCAAAATCCTTTGCAAAGAATTCTGAAAGTTTCAACATTGCAACTGGAGTCTGCGTCTGGCGGCAAACCCGAAGCCGTCATGCGAGTCGTCGGGCTTGACGTTGTTGAGGAGTTGAAACGACGGGTCAAAACAGCCAATTCCAATTCAAGTGCAACTATTGATGAAACTCAGTATGAAGTGGCAGAGGATAAAAAATTGGAATCAGCGGATTACCTGCTTAAAGTTTCGACCAAAGACGTCATCAAATTTGGAATTATTTCGCAGAAAGGAATGGTTTACGGTGCTTTGATTTTTGGTTTTCTGGCACAAAACCAAATATTCATGATGAAACTTATGACCTATCTGGATTTGTTTTTTACTATTCCTGATTTTACTAAAATCACTTTTGCAGAAGGTGTGATTTATGTGTCTGTGATCGGCTTGGTAATGTTTGTATTTTTACAATTGATGTCCGTACTTTGGGCATTAATGAAGTTTTACCAATTTCAGATTGAGAAACAAACGGATCGTTTACAAGCGAATATGGGATTGTTATCAAAAGTATCTGCTACGATTCCGTTGAAAAAAATCCAACTTTATCGCATCAGCGAAAACCCCTTGCATAAGTTTTTTAATGCCAGAACCATCACCATAGAAACAGCCGGCGGAGTAAATACTGATAAAAGCGGGATAGTGATGCGCTGGCTGGCTCCTATTATGAAAAAAGTCGATGTCGCAACATTTATCAGGAAAGTCGAACCTAAAATAAAAATTGGTTCTGTTGATTGGCAATCTTTACCACATCGAGCCTGGAAAAGGGTCTTTAAGAAAGGAATCTATCTCAGTGTTTTCATATTAGCAGTTCTGCTAACTTTGGATTATCTTCCTTTTTTTTCAATCAGAAATTATATTTGGTTTGTTTTTCCATTAACTTTACCTTTGGCATTTTTCTATGCAAAAAATTTTGTTAAAAAAACAGGGTATTATTTTGATGATGATATCATTTGTTTTAAAAGCGGAGTTTGGTTTGGTAAACAAAGTTTTGTGAAAATTAAAAAAATCCAAACTATTATGATTCATGAATCACCGTTTGATCGTAGAAACAAAATGGCAACGCTTGAGATTGATACCGCCGGTTCCAATTTGCTGTTACACCATGTAAAAATTCCCTACTTGGAATTGCATGATGCTTACCAAATAAGGAATTTTATAAATAACAAGCTACAATCTGAAGATTTTGATTGGTGACAATTCCTTTTATTTAAGGGTGAACTCTCGACAATGAATGCGGTTGTATCCATCCCATGTACATGGCAAAAATGATAAACATGAATAAAGCGAAACTAACCGCAATTCTAACAGTGAGAAAACGCACGGTATTTGTTCCCCTGCCTTTTTCCTTTATCAGATAAAACATCGCCAGACCGAGATTATAAATAATAAAAAGCAATACCAGAATAATAAAAATTTTCATTATTAAACCCTAGTTATTGCTGCCAAGCTCTGATGGTTTTTGTGAGTTTTCAGCTATTAATTTGCTTTTTTCCAATTCCAGCATGTCTGAAATAATTCTGGCTGCTTCTTTAAGGATAAAGTCTCCGTCAGGCTCTGAATTATTCTCAGACTCGGTTTCTTCATCGCTGAGATCAATGGTTTCACCTTTCACATCATCTTCAGAATTATACAGAACCTTGACTAAGGTAATCGCAGGATCAAGGCTACCTTTAAGGATTTCTTCTCTTTGTTGTTTACGTTGTTTCTTTTTATCTTCTTGCTCGTCATTTTCCTGTTTTCGTTTACTTTCAGATAAGGAAACAGTGATGTCTTCCTTGAGCTCATTGTAATAGTCATAATCTTCTTTAATAAAAGTGAACTCAGGGTTTAGTTCCTCTCTTTGCTCGTACTGTTTTCTCAAAACAGGAATAATTTGTGTTAAGTCTCCGGACATATCATAATTTGAGCGTTTAATACTCGTCCATGGTAAAGCATTTTCGTATTCGCTTTCACCATAGCTGTCGGTACCGGCTCTGTCAGGAAATTGAATATCAGGAATTACTCCACGATTTTGTGTGCTTCCGCCATTAATCCGGAAAAATTGAGATAATGTCAGTTTCAGTTGTCCCATTGGATGTTCATTGCTACTACTGGCGTAATTTTGCAAAGGAATCAAACTTTGGACTGTACCTTTGCCGAAACTTCTTTCTCCGACAACAACAGCTCTGCCATAATCTTGCAACGCCGCCGCAAAAATCTCTGACGCAGATGCAGAAGCACGATTAATCAGAACAATAACCGGCTTATCCCATACCACCGATTTATCCATATCCCGATCAACCGAGATGTTTCCCCGAGAATTTTTAATTTGAACCACCGGCCCTTGCTCGATAAACAATCCTGTCAAGTCTCTCGCTTCAGTTAATGAACCACCACCATTGTCACGCAAATCCATGATTAATGCTTCAACATTTTCTTTCTCAAGTTTGGAAAGAATTTTCTTAACGTCTTTGGTAGTGCTTCGAAAATCATCTTCGCCGTCAGCTTTTGCATCAAAATCGAGATAAAAAGCAGGCAAGTTTATAACTCCAATTTTATGATTCTGGGCATCTGAATCGACTTCTAAAATTTGATACTGAGCTGCTTGTTCTTCCAGTTTTACTTTGTCACGAACAATCGCGATGATATGTGGCTTTGCATCGAGGCTTTCATCTTCTCCAATGACAGATAATCTGACAACCGTTCCTTTTTCACCGCGAATCTTTTCCACCACATCATCAGTTCTCCAACCAACAACATCAATAAAACTCCCGCTTTCTCCTTGTCCGACAGCAACAATTCGATCACCGCTTTTCAGTTCACCTTGCTTTTCCGCAGGGCCACCTTTAATGATTTTCATGATGGTGACATGTTCATCTTTTATTCCTAACAAAGCTCCAATGCCTTGTAGTGTCAAACTCATGTTTATCTTGAAATTTTCTGATGTTCTGGGAGCTAAATATGATGTATGTGGTTCAATCAAATTGGCATACGAATTCATAAATATCTGAAAGACATCTTCATTATTGGAGTCGGAGACCCTTTTGTCGATTTGTTCATATCTTTTTTTCAGAGTTTCTTTAATATCATCATCCTCTTTTCCGGCGAGCTTCAGATTCAGATAATCATTTTTAACTCTTTTTCTCCATAACTCATCCATGTCTTTTTCATTAGTGATTCGATCTTCATCCTCACGATTCCAGATATAGTCTTCATCAACAGTAAAATCGAAACCTTTTTCAAGGAGTTTGACAGCATACTCGGTTCTTTCCTGAATTCTTTGAACATAAAGAGTGAAGATTTTAAAAGCGAGTTCCACATCACCGGATTTGATGGCATCATCAACATCTAATTTGTATTTATTAAATTCTGCAATATCTTGTGCATAAAAATACACTTTGTTTGGATCAAGAATTTCAATATAGTTGTCGAGTATTTTTTGTGAAAAATCATCATCGAGTTTTATCGGTTTGTAGTGTAGTTGCTCCAGCAAACGAACTAACCAGCGACTGGTTTCTTTTTGATAAGGCTCAGGTTTTAAATCAACAGCTACGGGTTTTGCAAAGGAAACTCCGCAAACGATGAAAGCTAATAGTAATAAAACACTTTGATTTAATTTGTTTCTCATAATTTTCTCTTTGAACTTTTTCTCAAACATTCTGACTAACTGCATGATTTGATAATATATCTCAATCTGTCATAAAACAAGACTTGATATTCGCATGAATTAAAAAATATGACAATAGGAGATTGTAAGGGTTTCATTTT
>JAGRJP010000155.1:3193-5508 GCA_020442665.1 Lysobacterales bacterium | reverse complement strand
TTTGGGAAAGCGGCATTCGAACCCATTGCCACATCGGTCATTAGCATAGCACTAGAGCCCTGTGGGAGGTCTCTTAAATGAGCATAAGTTTTGCAAATATCCATCGCTGTAGCTCTCCAACTACCATTAACCATTATTGTGTAATTGTTATGTAAAAAGGTTGTAAACGGTCCTAATGGAATGATTTCATCTTCAAGAAATTGCTGTTGGAAAGCCTCAGTACCATTCACATAGTCCAATGCTGTTGCCAGCGGAAATGACCAGAATAAATGGTTCTGTTCACTAATGTTCAGTAAAGGAATCAAATCCTCAGGATTGCTTAAACCTAAAGAACTGATAACTAACTCAATAAAATCTCTGCCAATAACCTCATGAAGTAAGTCCGCCGCTGTATTGTCACTCAGACCTAAAGAAAGTGTGGCGATATCAAAAAGAGGGAATTGTGTTCCCAAGGGCTCGCCATTAATAATTCCGCCGGGTGCTAATTCGGATGCAACCAATGATACATTCTGGTAAATATCAATATCACCTAAAAAGAAAGCCTCAGCAGCAGCGGTTAACAACCAAATTTTATAGACAGAAGCCAAAGCTCGTAATTGATTGGAGTTTCTTTCATAAAGCGGAATACATGCACCGGTATTATCAATCTCAGCGACAAGAAAAGAAGGCTGGGAGCTTAATGTTTCAAATTTATCGAGTGCTTGTGTCATCGTCAAGCCTTGGTCCACCGGATTCACTACAGAACCGGAAAAACCGTTAATGTATAAGTAATTAATCTTTTGCAGACCGGTGTATTCAGTTCCCACTTGAACAATACCAACCTGAGTACCAAGTGTCTGTGAGGTCATAACTACATTCATACGCACAGGTGTTCCCATGATGACATCGGTTATCTCAGCATTGGGATATGAGGTTCGTACATTTTGAAGAAAATCCCTCATTTGTTGCGCTGTCATTCCAAAAGCTGACAAATCAAAGTGAGCATCAATATCTGCCAGACTGGTATCAGGCAGTGAAAACTGCTCAATCAACCATTCTGTTTGTGGACTGACCGGATAATCAGGTAGCTGGTAAGAGCCACCTACGAAAGGAAATTGCCTTTCCACTGGTCTTTGTTCAAATCCTTGAGCAAATAAAGTATCTGCTGATGCTGAACAATTGAATAAAAACAATGCGATAACAATTATTAAATTTTTCATGATAGCTTCCTCTTATAAATCTCGAGCCAATCTAAGAACTCTGCCTGCGATAGATTGAACGGCATAAATATCAATCCCACCGCTTGAGTCATTTGACATTGTGATAACAACTTTAGGGTTTTCTCCCTGATTTTCCAGCATCCATGCATGTGTTAAAACTTGTAGTCCATTAACTCCCGAGGTTAATGACCCGCCTTTATACCAAACTCTATCCCAGTGATCTCTGACATCTGGTTGAGCAACTTGAGATCCGAGTGCCACATCAGTCATATAAAGGGAATCGGAACCTTGTGGCAAATCCCTCAAAAAGGAAAAAGTTTTGCAAATATCCATTGGTGAGGCTCTCCAACTGCCACTGACAAATATCGAATCGTTATTAAATGGATAGGTTGTCACCGGACCTAATGGCACAATTTCGTCTTCTAAGAATTGTTGCTGAAATGCTTCCGTTCCATTCACATAAGAGAGGGTTGTTGCTAACGGAAAGGAGAAAAACAAATGAAATTGTTCGTTAATGCTTAGTAATGGTGTTAAAGCATCAGGATTACTTAAGTTCAGCGAACTGATAACTAAATTGATTAAGTCTCTACCGACAGTTTCATGAAGCAAATCGGTGGCAGTATTATCACTAATCCCCAACATCAATGTGGCAATTTCAATTAATGGAAAATTTGTACCCAATGGTTCGCTGTTAATTGTTCCTCCCGGAGCCATTTCAGATGCAACCAAAGTGATGTTTTGAAAAATATCAATATCACCGAGAAGAAAAGCTTCAGCAGCGGCAGCTAATACCCAAATTTTGAATACGGATGCTGTCGCTCTCAGTTGACTTGAGTTTCTTTCGTATAGTGGCTGACAAGCACCATTGGAATCAATTTCGGCAACCAGAATAGATGACTGTGAACTCAATGTCTGAAACTTATCGAGTGCTTGATTCATCGTCAAGGTTTGATCAGCAGGATATTGAACGGAACCAAAGAATGTACTCACACCCAAAGAGTTTATTCTCTGTAAACCGGAATACTCTGCCTTAATGTTGGTAAAACCAAACTGAGTCATATTCAAAGGGTCAGCAATCAAAACCGTTGCCCTAACAGGAGTGACCATAATGACATC
>JAGRJP010000155.1:430-3054 GCA_020442665.1 Lysobacterales bacterium | reverse complement strand
TGAAGCTGTGTTGAAACAGGGTAATTCGGTAACTGATAAGAACCATCGACATAAGGAAATTGTCTGACCACTGGCTTGATTTCAAAGCCCTGTGAAAATAAGGTATCTGCCTGATTTTCAAGACTGACTAAGGCTAATAAAATAGCAATAATAAAATTTTTCATAATAATCTCCACAATTAATTGCAGTTCATATTAGAATTTGAATCCTGATAGTTCAGGACATCATCATGACATTGTCTGACATCTGATGAATTTATTTATATTTGTTCCGAATGTATCTAAAAAACTGCCATTATCTAACTTTATTGAATAATATCCTCATATTGCTCCTTCAAATAATCCGTTAAATTCTGTTTTTCCCGTTCAAGTTTTATATAGAAAGAAGAAGCATCTTTTTGTTCATGTTTTCTGCAGTCTTTAATAAATGTTTTGAAATTTACCTTTTTTAGGACTTCCTTATCGCTAAAAATAAAGTGTTTTCCAGGGGAGTCTTCATCTCTCTCATCAAGAATGAGGACTTCTTGTAAAGACATGGTGTCAAACTCCTTTTGCAAACGAGATTCTGTTTCATCTAGTTTAGTTCTGAATTTATTATTTAACTGTTTCAGTGGTTTTTCCAGACCATAAGCATTGGTTGTGAGACTCATCTGAATATAACCGTTATTATCCGGCTCTGAAAAGCTGTCTTCTATTTCATGAGGAATAAGTTTTTGGATGTAATCATTTCCCAGTTCTTCTAGTTCATAATGAATATACATAGAAGCCATAGATAAGTTCGCATGATAAAACTCACCATCAATCAGCATCCTTGCCCATTCCAAACTGAAACCCCCATAAAAAGGCCAAGCCTGATAATCCTTATCTCTTTCCTTTTCATTTTCCACATTCCATTGATAACTTGAGTAATACCAGTCATAAAGAGAGTCATAATCCAACAAACTTTCAACCAAAAATTCATCCAGATAAAAGCTGTCTTCGCCAATTCCATACAATGGCTGCATATGAGTATTGACTATCAGGTTCTGTTCATTTGATAAATCATCTTCTCCAAAATTCAAATTTGATGACAGGTGAGAATTAATGAAGTTTGAAGCATCTTTGATTTCGTTACTGAGGTTTTTTTCAGACTGATTCTCAAGGTATATATCCATACTGTCATTTATGATATTTATCCCAAATAGCTGCTTTACAACATGCTGTTTGACCTTGAAATAATCGACTCTGGAAAGAGTCGATTTGTATCTTTGCTGCTCTGCATCACTCAGTGAGAAAAACTCCGGAAGACATCTGATAATTGCTCTTTTTAATTCTGGTGTCATAGTGGATTTGTTAATATGCTTATTATCTTCGCTTTAAGGTTTAATCTTGTATTGTTAAATACTTCTGAAAGAGTAATATCCTGTATTTTTGTATTATTAGTAAATATTTCCTTATTGATGACAGGCAGTTGATGGATAGTAATCTTTATTTTTTTATCAGCTAATTCATCAAGGATTACTAATTCTGATGATTTTTCCTCATCCTGGTTGATAATGTTGGGATAAAATAAAATGATATCCTGAATATTAAATCGGATGGCATAAGAGACCATTTGATACAAGTCGCTTTGAGAAACACCTTCCTTTTTATCAGATTTATCAGAATAGATTATTTTGTATTTGGTATCTGCTATAAATAGTTTCTTATCTTTTGTCTCAATGAGTAAATCTGGTTTCAAGTTAAAGATTTTACATTCATCAAGAAATTTATACATCATTTGTGACTTGACTGAAGCATTAGAAAGTTCTTTATCAATAAACCCGAAAATAAAATCTTCAAACAGGTGCTCCATTGGAATGAGAAAAGCAAATAGCTTTAAATCATTTTTATAATTAAATGAAATACTGTTGCTCAAAAAAAGAGAACAATAATCCCTGACTGTCTCAAAATCACTAAACATCGGATTGAAAGTTAAACTGCTGCACTCTTCAGATGTTGCTCTGACATCACTTATCTCATCAAGAATAAAAAGAATTTCTCTTAAATATTTTTTGTTATCAAGGTTCTTAGACATATTGAATAAAAGCTGAGTTACATATTTAATGATCCTGTTAAATTTATTATCCATAACAAAGGAATCATAGCTACAACTCACTTTATGCCATCTGCCTTTTGATAAATTCTCTGAAATATAAACCGGAACATCAATACGCCCTTTTATATTCGATAGTTCATTATTGACTTCTTCATATTGCTGATAGATTGAACTTGAAAGTAGTTCTCTGGTGTATTTCGAAAACAGGTAGATGAGAACTTCAAAGAAATCACTTTTAAGGCTGCTGAGTGAAGAAATAAAATTAGGGAATTTTATCTTCCTGCAATAACTCAGATACCACAAAATATGTTTGTTTATGGATTCAATATCTTTGTCATTATAGGATTTATCTGAATCATAAAATATTTTTGGCAATAAGTTGATTCTATGACCTTCGAAATGAATCACGCCAACATATTTACTTGATTTAAGTTCCTTGGTTTTATGCAGAAACTCAATAAACCTTTGGGTTTCAACTTTCTCAGAATCATCATTTTCGTAATAACTGTATTTTTCTCTTTTATTCCAGATTTCATCTAAGAATATCT
>JAGRJP010000155.1:0-425 GCA_020442665.1 Lysobacterales bacterium | reverse complement strand
AATCCATCTTCAAAGTAAAATTTATTCTGATACTCAAACAGATTTATCATTTAGCAGCATTCCCATCTATTTTCAAAGGCCATTGATTATCTTTAATTTTGAGCTTAGCATTTTCAAGTATAGATTTGACTTCTGTTTCATCATTCATGAAGTATTCCAATAATAATGGAATCACTTTTTTGTTCATGCAGTTTTCCAAGTCAAACCCTTTGCCTTCTTCAACCATAAAAGAGGAGTGTCCAATTTGAAAGTCATGCCCTTTAGATTTTTTAATTTGATCGTTGATTGCTTTTAACACTTCCACTTCATGTACAGTTCCATTTTGTAATGCATAATTTGGATACATTGGAACAAATTCAAATCGTCTTCGTAATGCAATATCGAGTAGTGCGATGGATTTATCAGCTGTATTCATTGTTCCAATA
>JAGRJP010000154.1 GCA_020442665.1 Lysobacterales bacterium | reverse complement strand
CCAATCCTCTACCAACTTTCTTAGCAATACTATCGATTAAATTTTTCTGATATTCAAATTGGAAAGCTGATTTTTGGAACCAGAGCTGAATGGACTCACCTGCTAGGCGGTTTTTTTCATCAATGCTATCTTCTGTGTTATGAATTGATCCATTTACTGTCACAATATCAAGCAAATTATCGGCATTTATATCTATAAACAGAGTTCCGAATCCAGTTTGTTGGCGAACATGTTGTACTAATTTTGAAAAAGCAGTTCTATCAACAAAATACCCATTGGTATTAATATAAAATGTATTTGTTTCACCCATAAGATGAGTAATATATAAATCTGGAAACGAATCATTATTTATATCTCCTTTTGCAACTCCCATACTGGCTTCGCTTTCGCCCATAAGATTGACCGCAGCTCCTCGTTTCATGGCTTCATCATTATTGATCACTCCATTGAGATTCATAAATAAATGATTTGGTACTCCATCATTTGCAATATAAATATCTGTCCAGCCATTATTATCAAAATCATCCGCAACAACTCCTAAAGCCGGAGCAATTTCTACTTGTGCAGGTATATTAGTGTTCCCTTGAAAATACTGTCCATCATGATTAATATACAGAATGTTACTTAAATACTTATAGGCCTTGGGTGCACAATAGGCAGGCAATCCATTCTTTAAAAAACACTTTTGTTCATTTCTATCATCAACGTAATTGATAACCCATACATCTAAATAGCCATCCTTGTTATAATCAAACCAGGTTGCACCTGTAAAAAACTGTTTCCCAGCAGGTGACTTTAATATATTGCTCAGTTTAAAACCTTGTCCCTTATCGTTTTCCCATAGCTGTAAAATATCTTCGCCGCCAACCAACAAATCCTGCCAACCATCATTATTGAAATCAGCAACTGAGGCAAATACCAGGTCAGTAATACCTGAAAGACCTGTATTCTGCGTTACATCAACAAATTTAAATCCATTGTTAGAGTATAACTTTGACTCATTCGAGTTTCTTCCATACTGGGCAAAAAAAACATCCATATCTCCGTCATTGTCATAATCAATAACAGCTAGCCCCGACCCCAGTGGTTCATAGATTGAATATTCGTCCGAAAATCCCGAATCATGTTTAAAATTGATTCCAATATCTCTATTCTTGAGTTCTTGTAACAAGGACTCATCCTTGACTCCTTTAATAGCTTGACTATTCTGATTAGTATCCGGACTGTTCTCCGAACATGATGCCAGCAAAATACTGAGGTAAAGAATATTATGCTTTAATTTCATTGAAGTATTTTAAAATCAAGTTTCTGATTATTTCTCAAATCATTTACAAGTTTGATAAAGCTATTAACCCTTTCAGATGATTTCTCTGAGTCTATAGTAGCAACAAATTTATTGATAATTTCATCTGATTTAATCTGCGGAGAAAACTTGGCTTTTACAAGAAATGCTAATCCGGCATTTTGTATGTCACTAGATTCGGTAGCTAATAAAACATCGGCTAGTTTCTGATAATTGGTAATCTGAACTTCAGGGTTATTTAAAATTATTTTTGCATAGAAAACATAATCTTTTTTATCGGCTGATAATATCCACTCATCCAACAATACAGATAATCTTGTGTATTGTTTCTGGACCAGTAACACTTTGACTAAACTCGACTTTATGACAAAATCCTGTGGCTCTCTTCGAATCAGCTCAGACATCAGCTGAAAATAATGCTCATAATCATTTAAATAATACTCAATACTTGCCAAATTCCTGATAATTTTGGAGTGATTTGGGTCGATTTGATACGCCATTGAATAATATTTTTTAGCTTTTAAGTAGTCTTTTAATTGCAATTGAATGTTACCTAAATTAATAAGAGGCTTAATATTTTGCTTATCTAAATCATGAGCCTTGTGAAACTGAGATTCGGCATTATCAAAATCTTCTTTACGATAATACATACTTCCCAGATTGAGATAGTTATCAGATAAATCAGGCTCTAGTGAAATTACCTTTTTCATCACTTGAATCGCAGAGTCGTTATCATTCCTTGTATTAAACAATTTAAATTGATTCTTCAAATGAGATAGCGGATTACCAAGCTCGTACTTGGTCTTAGAAAAACGATTTTGAAATTCAAAGTTTTCTTGAGAATAACTTTGTGTTAACTTGTCAGCCATTTCCTTGTGACCACAGATTCTATAAGCAGATGCCAACGGAGCATTGATTTGAGTCAGCTCAGGCATTATTTTCAAAACATAATTGAAATTTTCGATAGAAGACTCACAATTACCACTAATTAAACCAGTATGACCTTTGTAATATGCAACAACAATATTATTTGGGGAAAGTTTGTCCAAAGCACTGAGTGTATTATTCGCTCCTTCTAAATCTCCTTGCTCGATAAATATTTGTGTTCTCAGTATATAGAATTGAATTTTATCAGCACTGTCGGATGTTGCAGCTCCACTCATTATCAATTCATGGGCTTTTGTATAATTTCCTTCTTCAAACTCAGTCTCTGCAAGGTGATAGTAAACATCAACATCAGCATCAGAATTTAATAGATGATAGAGAAGTTCTTTAGCATTTTGCTGTTCAAAATGAGTTAGCAGTATATAAGATATTTGTTTTAAATCTTCTTTCCGGCTTTTTTTAAGAGACTCAATTAATTTGTGATAGATTTCTCTTGAGTGAGAATCCCAAGAGGATGTTTTAACCTGTCTGAGTTTATCTAATAACTCAGAACTCAATAGTGATTGCTGACAGGATACGAGACATAAAAGAAATATTAAAATGAAGGTTATTTTATACCTCATAAATCTGCACTTTTCTCCAACCACAAATTATGAATTTTACAAAATAATTCAGCGGTTTTTTCAGTATCATACATAGCTGAATGGGCTCTGTCATTATCCCATTCAATATTCGCAGCCTTTATCGCTCGAGCAAGTACCGTTTGACCATAGGCTAAGGCGGATAATGTCACAGTATCCAAACAACTAAACGGATGGAATGGATTTCTCTTAATTCCTGTTCGTTCAACAGCAGCATTGACAAAACTCA
>JAGRJP010000153.1 GCA_020442665.1 Lysobacterales bacterium | reverse complement strand
GCAGAAAACCCAAACATGTGAAATTTATCAAATTGCAACGATAAGTGTTTCTTAGCATCACTCAACATCGCCATTAACTGATAATCGGAGCGTGGACCTTTGCCTTTTCTTCCCAATCGTTGATAGTCTTTGGCAAAATCTTTTCTAAACACTGGGGCAATTACCAGTACATTGTGCTGTTCTGCCAAACCCTTAAATGACTGAATAATCTCCTCCGCATTCCTTGATATGCCATGAACAGCAACTAAAACATGCTCCACTTTCTTTGGTATATAGTAGTAGTAACCAACTTTGTTATTTTCAGGAATCAGTCTGAAATTCAATTGTTTCATTGTTTTTATGTCTGTATTTCTCATAATCTTTTCATCATCTTTATATTTGACTTTCTTTCTTTATCCAGTTGCCATTTTCTGTTACAGAGAGATATGAGTTCTTTATTATGGGTCGCAATGAGAACGGTGCCTTGATAGTCTCTTAGTATTTTTTTTACAATTTCGAATCCCATGCTATCCAGATAATTTTCCGGCTCATCCAATATCAGTATTTCCGGTCTTCCAAGCATAGCTCGGAACAGGGAAATTCTGCATTTTTCTCCTGATGAGAAATTTCTTCCACCCTCCTTAACAAGGGTGTTTAAACCTTTTGGTAATTGAGAGGAAATTTCATCAATTTGACAAAACTCCAGCAAAGAATTGAACTCATCCTTTGAATAGTCCACTCCTCTGTAAGTCAGATTTTTAGATAATGTTGATTTAATCAGGTTTGTATCAGCACCACAAAAACCAATATGTGCCGACTTTCCCCTTGTGTTGGTTAATCTTGGATTAACTCCGTTCACTTTGATAGTACCACTTTGCTGTTTAACTAAGCCTGTAATTAAGTGAAGAAGCGTGCTTTTCCCTGAACCATTCTTTCCGGTTATCGCAACATGGTCTCCTGCCTTCGCTCGTAGGGACAATCCTTTGAAAACTTTTTCAAACTTGATGTTTCTGAGGATGACTTCTCCGAAATTTTCCTTAACTTCGCGAGTCTTACTACTTCCTCGAACAATTCTTGGAATTGAAAATACTTCTTTCAGTTTTTTCAAAGAAATCTCTGCGCCCTGATAATATTCATGCACTCTAGCAAGTTCACGAATCGGTGAATTGATAAAAAGAATAATACTTATCAATGCCATCATTTCATCAACGTTCAGAGGATGACCTCCTGTCGCTTGAAAAGCAAAAACCATGCAAATTAGAATGAGTGAAGACGCATCTCCCAAACCTCTGAGCAGCCCGAGCCAAAAGCCATTCTCTGACACACTTTGTTTTAATTTATCAGCATTTTTATTTATTTTTTTGATTTCTGACAACTCTTGCCCCATTGCCCGGATTGTGACAATAGAGGACAACCGCTCAACCAACATACTATGTATTTTGATACGATTTTTCCGAACACTTTTAATAGATGTTTTTAATTGTTTTCCAATAATCATTGATACAGCGACCAGCAATGCCATAGAGAACAACATAACTAAGCCCAAGTACCAGTTAATATTAATCATCAATAGCGAAATAATACTTAAAAGCAACCCGTGAGAAATCAATCTGGCAATCCCAAGTGATAACCATTTTTTTACCGCCGTTAAATCACCGCCAAGTCGAGATGACATGGCACCAACAGACATGTTCTGAACCGATCTGACTGAAGCTCT
>JAGRJP010000152.1 GCA_020442665.1 Lysobacterales bacterium | reverse complement strand
TATTTCATCAACTTGGTTTGACCCTGATAATTGGCACGGATATGAGCATTAACATCAGCCTCAATTTGCTGAAGTTGTTTCGAGGAAATTGCTTCGCCGTGTGAAAAGTCAAACCTCAACTTATCATCCGATACAATAGAACCTTTTTGCTGGACATGAGTACCAAGAGTTTCTCTTAACACTTTATGCAGTAGATGTGTTGCAGTGTGATTAAGAACAATTTTTCCACGTTTTTGCTGATCAATTTTGGCAACCACTTCATCTCCCTGAGATAGCTTACCTTTTGATATTTTACCGATATGCAAAAAATACTGTCCGGCAGCTTTTTGTGTATCGTAAACTTCAAAATTGCCAAAATTTGTCATAATTTCACCGGAATCACCAATTTGTCCGCCGGATTCTGCATAGAAAGGAGTGTGATTTAAAATCAAAACACCCTCTTCTCCGGATGACAAAGATTCAACTTGTTTTCCGTCCTGTATGATTGCCAATAAAGTCGAAGAATCTTTATGTTTTTCATAACCGCTAAATTCAGTTGCCTGCAAACTGGCTATCAAATCACTTGGAAGCTGATTGCTTTGATCAAAACCACCTGATGATTTGGAGCGCTCTTTTTGTTCCTGCATACAATGATTAAAACCGTCTTCATCAACGGTTAAACCTGATTCCCTTGCAACATCTTGTGTGAGATCTAATGGAAAACCATAGGTATCATAGAGTTTAAATGCCACATCACCCGAAATAATATCACCTTTCATGCTTTCCATTGCTTTTGTTAAAAGCGACATGCCTGTTTCCAATGTCTCTGCAAAACGTAATTCCTCTTTTTGCAATGCTGACTCAATTTGTTTTTGGCTATTTTTGAGTTCAGGATAAGCATCACCCATCACTTCAACCAAAGGAGTGACCACTTTATAAAAAAACGTCTCATTCGCTCCAAGTTTATATCCGTGACGAATTGCTCGGCGAATAATGCGTCTGAGCACATATCCTCTGCCCTCGTTTCCGGGTAGCACGCCATCACTAATCAAAAAGGCACAAGTGCGAATGTGATCAGCAATCACTTTTAGTGACGGACTGGATAAATCCTTTACATTCAAAAGCCCTGCTATGTATTTAATAATATGCTGAAATAAGTCAATGTCATAATTGTTATGTTTGCCCTGCAAAATTGATGTGACACGTTCCAAACCCATACCTGTATCCACACAAGGTTTTGGCAGCGGAACCAATGATCCATCTGTTTGACGATCAAATTGCATGAATACCAAGTTCCAGATTTCGATAAAACGATCTCCATCTTCATCCGGTGAACCCGGAGGACCGCCGGCAATGTGTTCTCCATGATCGTAGAAAATCTCTGAGCAAGGACCACAAGGACCAGTATCTCCCATTTGCCAGAAATTATCCTTGGCTCCAATTCTTACAACTTTTTCTTTTGGAAGTCCGATTTCCTCCATCCAGATTTTTTCAGCTTCATCATCATCTTCAAAAACCGTCACCATCAGTTTTTCTTGCGGTAATTTCAACTCTTTAGTTAAAAACTCCCAAGCAAAACGAATCGCATCCTGTTTGAAATAATCACCAAAACTAAAATTTCCCAACATTTCAAAGAATGTATGATGCCTTGCGGTGTAACCAACCTGATCAAGGTCATTATGCTTGCCACCGGCACGGACACATCGTTGTGAACTCGCCGCACGGTTGTAGTCTCTCTTTTCCGCTCCCAGAAACATATTTTTAAACTGCACCATGCCTGCATTAACAAAAAGCAAGGTATTAT
>JAGRJP010000151.1 GCA_020442665.1 Lysobacterales bacterium | reverse complement strand
TTATTGAAGACTCAAATTAGGATTTTACTCCTTTCAATAATTTTTTCATGGCTTGTTATTGACATGGTATTTTTGTTGAAGTCATTCAAAAACTCGATTTGGTTAAGTCAAACCTATTCGTCCCAAGAAAACCAAAAGTTACCGGATCAGGATTTAAAAACGATTGCAACGCAGGTGCAAATTTTATTAGGTTACAGACAGCAAGCGGATAAAGATTTAATCCGAGAGAAAAAAATCTATCTCTTGAACGAGAATAAGTATGAATTATTTCGATTGATTTATCACTTGATTCCTGTCAATGCTAATTATGTGGGACAAAGTGATGAGGAATTGTTCGAGAGTGTGAAAGCAGGTGATTATTTTTTGGTCATTTATCCTCAATACAGCTCATTTAAGACATTGGGTGGAAAATTGAGTGTTTATAGTAAGAATTTTAAAGTTAGAGAGGTTGGAAAGAGCTCGTATTTTTCATTAATGGAAGTTGTTAAATGATAAATATATTGGTTTTATTATTAGTGTTTACCGGCATGGGTTTGCCTTGGATGGCAAACTATATTAATGCTTCAAACTGGCAGAAAATCCTTGGAGAAAGCTTTTATATTGGTGTTTTTAAAATACTGGTTATCTATAACATTTTTCAGTGGCTTGGTCTGGATATAAACAATTCTTTTCTTTTCTATCTGTGTTTTGCTTTTTCAACTGTTACGACTGCTTACTATATTTTTGTTTATAAACGAACAATGATTAATGGAGTTAGAGAGCGACTCAATCTGAAACCACATTTTTCTAATATAGTAGTGATTTTGGCAGTGTTTGCTTTTCTTCATTTAATTTTCATTGAAATTCAAAACCAATCTTTACCATTATTCGCTTGGGATGCATGGTATGGTTGGGTTGCCAAAGCGAAGATTTGGTATTTTTATGGAATTAATGAGAATTTGGTTGGCAGAGTGGAGTGGTTTTCGGCGAAAGAAGCATTAACCAGTCCAATTCATCATTATCCGGATGGTTTATCTTTGCTTTATGTTTTTAACAGCGGTATTTTTGATTGGAATGAAACACGACTAAATGCGATTTATCCGGCAATGTTTATATCTTTTATATTATTGATTTATGGAAATGTGAAGTTGATTACTCAATCATCTTATTTGGCATTTGGATTTGTTTTTGTCTTGGTTTCATTGCCATATGTGAATAATCACATCATTCTTTCGGGTTATGCTGACATTTGGATGGCGGCTTATTTATTTATTAGTTTTGTAAATATCCAGCAATACTTTTTAACTCATCAAAAGAGATTTTTAATTCTGAGCGCAATATCTTTGATTTCTATGTTGATGTTTAAACTGGAAGCATGGGTTTGGGTGAATATTGCCATTATGTCGGTTGGTTTATCTTTATTATCAAAATTTAGTCAACGCAAGGCATACTTTATATTAGCCTGTGTCATTGCAATCTGGTATTTGTTCGGAGGAATCAGTATTGGTGAGTTTAAAATAACTCCTGAAGTAGTTGCTGTACCGTGGATTGGTGAGTTTCAGTTGCAATTTGTCAATACTACAGATGCTTGGTTAGAGACATTTTTTATGAGTAATAACTGGTATTTCTTGTGGTATTTTCTCCTGATAGTGGTAATTATTTCGAGCAAAATCAAAGACAGAAAACTATTGGCACTGCCGGGACTTTTTTTGGTATTTTCAACAATATTCCTTTTTGTTTTGTTTTATATGACCAAAGCAAGTGTATTTGCCAATGATTTTACCAGTTCCAATCGTGTGATATTACAGATATTGCCAATTTATATTTATTTCATAGCCATTATCATTTCTGAATATTCAAAACAACTTAACTCAAAGAAGAAAGAGAGTTAGCTAATAATATTTTGAATGATTAATTGCAGGTTTCTTCTGCCTGCAAATTCATTGATGTCCAGCTTATAAGTGAGATGATTTCGCTGTCCTATCGGATTGAACTTATCAGGATGCAGTCCAAAAGCGATGGCCTCGATTTTTTTAGATAAATCAGAGGTTTGCAAGGACATTTTACAGTGACCACTACCGACTTCTTTCTTTTCGATGATATTAAACCAACCATCAAATAGCGGAGCAGGGAAGTTTTGTCCCCAGGGACCGTGTTGCTGCAATTCTTCGGCAACAGCCAAACATAAGTCGATGCTGTCAATTTCTCCATCGGTTTCAATCACATGCATTCTTTGTTCTTCTGTGAGTTTGTTATCGACGATTTGATTAAAAATCTCACGAAATTGTTTGTAATTTTCCTGATGAATTGACAACCCGGCTGCCATCGCATGACCACCAAATTTAATCATTAAATCGGGATAATGAGCTTCAATTTCAACAAAAGCATCACGGATATGAAATCCCTCAATACTTCGGGCTGAACCTTTGAGAATTGGCGATTCATCGCTTTCAGGAGCAAAAGCTACCACCGGGCGATTGGTTTTTTCCTTGACTTTGGAAGCCAATAATCCAACAACACCTTGATGCCAATGTTTATGAAAAAGGCAAATTCCATTCGGCAGTTTTTTAATATTTTTTAACTCTTTGATGACACTATTGGCGACTTCCTGCATTTCGGACTGAATTTCTTTTCTTTGCTGATTGATGGAATCCAGTTCTTGAGCCAGATTACGAGCTTTTGTTGCATCATCGGTCAATAATAATTCAATGCCGACACTCATGTCTTCCAAACGTCCGGCAGCATTCAAACGCGGTCCCAATACGAAACCAAAAGTATCTGTATTGGTTTTTGAATAATCTCTTCCGGCAATTTTCAACAAAGCATGAATTCCGGCTATGGTTTGACCGGCTTGAATTCTTTTTAAACCATCGTTGACCAAAATTCGGTTGTTTTCATCCAACCCAACCATATCGGCAACTGTTCCCAAAGCAACAATATCCAACCATTGGGCTAAATTCGGCGGTTGAATATTTTTACTTTCAAACCATCCACACTCTGTTAACTGTTTGCGAATTTCAGCCAGTAAGTAAAAAACCACCCCGACTCCAGCCAAACTTTTGCTGGGGAATTCATCACCATGCAGATTCGGATTGACAATGGCATCCGCATCGGGAAGCTCTTCGGCCGGCAAATGGTGATCGGTGATGATTACTTTCATACCGGCTTCCTTCGCTTTTGCCGTTCCACTGATTGAACTGATACCGTTATCAACAGTAATGATTAAATCCGTTTGCATACTTTGTAAAATCGGAATCAGTTGAGAACTCAGCCCATAACCAAAATCAAAGCGATTAGGAACCAGATATTCAATATTGTCATAGCCGAAGGCCTTAATGGCACGAATGGATAATGCTGTAGCCGTCGCTCCGTCGGCATCGAAATCACCAACGATGACGATTTTTTCATTTTTTTGTATGCAACTAACGACTATTCCTGCGGCTTTTTTGATGTTGGATAGTTTTGAAGAATGCAGCAAATTTTGCAGCTTGTAATTGATTTGCGATGGTTCGGTTATTCCTCTGGAAAGATACAATCGTTGGATGAGTTTGGATAAACCTAACCCCTCCAAATTGTTTGTTTCAGGAACTTCCCTTCGTTTGATTTGAATCATTGTGAGTTGTTGAGTGCTTTTCCAACTTGAGAATTATTCAGCCGATTGAGTTTTTCACTAATCCAGTTGCCGGTTTCAACTAGCTTTTCAAGATTGATACCGCATTCAATATTCATACCATTGAGCATGTAGATTACATCTTCGGTGGCGACATTGCCGCTGGCTCCTTTGGCATAAGGACAACCACCTAAGCCTGCCACAGAGGAGTCGATAATTTCTGATCCCAGTTCCATGCAAGCGTAGATATTCGCTAATGCCTGCCCATAAGTGTTGTGAAAATGTAAAGCCAGATATTGTGTGTCAGCGATTTGCTGGCAGGATTTAAACATTTCATGTGCTTTTCTTGGCGTTCCTGTGCCTATGGTATCACCGAGAGAAACCTCATAACAACCGAGTTGAAATAATTTTTCAGTCACTTCAGCAACTTTATCCGCAGAAATTTCACCTTCATAAGGACAACCAAGAACACAGGAAACATATCCTCGAACTTTAATATCATGTTGTTTAGCCAACTCAATTACCGGAACAAATCGTTGTAAAGACTCTTCAATACTGCAATTGATATTTTTTTTGGTGAAACTTTCCGAAGCCGCCGTAAAGACAGCAACTTCTTGTAATCCGGCTGCAACCGCCTTTTCCATTCCTTTGAGATTGGGAGTCAGCGCGGAATAATTGATTCCGGTATGTCTTTGTAATTTCTGGCACAGCTGTTCCGATTCCGCCAGCTGCGGAATCCATTTGGGGCTGACAAAGCCGGTGATTTCAATGTTCTTCAAACCACTATCCTGCAATCGCTGTATCAACTCCAGTTTAGTTGACAGCTCAATGACTTGCTTCTCGTTTTGCAAACCATCTCGTGGCGAAACCTCGACAATTTTTACTTTTTTGGGTAACACAGAACTAAAAAAATTATAAAAGTGTAATTTTAACCTGAAATATCATGTGTAATTTGAATTTTCGGGAAAAATGTTGAGAAATTATATTTAGCTTAAATCAATAACTGTGACCGTATTTTCCTCGTTCCCACGCTCTG
>JAGRJP010000150.1 GCA_020442665.1 Lysobacterales bacterium | reverse complement strand
GAAAGCGATAATAAAGTCATTGCTATAACTGAAGGTTCCGGGTTTAAAAAAATAGACTCGTTATCTGAAATGCTCGTCAAAGAACCCAACGTTATTCCAATCATCCGACAATGGTTTGAAGGTTACAAAACTCCCGGGAAAATGGTTTTTTTGGGTTACGAAGATAAAAAGCAAACCATTGAATATATTGAAAAGGCTCATAAAAGATGGAAACTGGAAAAAAATTAAACACCTCTAAACCTTTTCAATCTCTTTCATCAATCTCTCAAGCTTAATTGTACGACCATAGATGCCTCCATCGTGCATTAGATGTAATAAATGTGTTGGCTTAACTTCTTTCACAATCCACTCATAGAACTTGAACTGTTCATCAAGGGATAAGTTGTTAATATTAATGACTATTACCTCAGGGAATCCTAGAATAAAATTTTTCGCAATATATTGTCCAAATGAATCTGCTAATACTACCAGTTTAGTATCGGAATTTATCAAAGGGTTGGAGTATACATAACTAATATTATTTTTATAGACACTTTGAATTCCATTAATACAGTTTTTTCCCTCACAAATAACTATATTAAATTCATCAAAATTATATTTTACAGAAGAATCATAAAGTTTTAACCCAAGCGTATGAGTTCTCAAGTCCGTACTTACATTAACTTTCTCACTTTCAATATTCTGTATTGAATCAATACTCCATAAAGACTTCATAATATCTTTAGCAATTATATTAGGTAGAATGCCATGCCAATGAAAGTGTTTTGGCAAATATACTTGAACCGAAGATTTTAAATCCAGCATTTTTTTCAGAGGGTAATAAATTCTGTAATGTTTTTCATTCATAAAGAGTGATTCCCACCATGCTGGTGAGTTTCTGGTACACCAACTTTTTTGTGGCTCTGGTAAGTTCTCTGGGTATATCTTTCCTTTGGTAGGGATAATAGCAATATCCGAAATAATATCTAGCCGTTTTGAATAATTTAATAATCCTTTAAAAAGACTGATAGTTTTTTGTTGAAACGTTTTTGGCAGTGATTGCACATTGCACACCGATTTAATGAGTAAGTTGGGGTTATCAGCAATGTGTGAATTGAAGTAAATAAAACCATTGTTTCCAACGGTTATTTGTTTTGATGAAATCTCATTGAACAATTGATATCGAAGTTTATTGGAACTACGAATAAAAATTTTTCGGAACCCAAATTGATCAGATAGATAATTATCAATTTGGTTTGTATACCCTTTAATATCATCTATTTTTTTCGGAAAAGAAGGTTTTTGAACTAACACTCTATTTTCATCACTTTTCAGTTTGTCTTTAGTAAATATATGTTTAACTGCTGGCATAGATATGACTAACATGAAAAGTGCTATGAATATTATCTGGTATATCTTTTTAAGCATGTTCAAAATCTGAAATAAATAAATGGGTTGTAGCTACCACTGGCGATATTTAACAATGATAAAAGAAAAATTGATATATAATACATTTCAAACATGATTTTTAAGATTGTAACTTTGATATCAATTTGTAAATATTCTTTCATGTTCATCTGCCTGAATAAAAAATGATAGATTGGCATTGAAAAAACTGTAGCAAATATAAGCGTTACAGATAACGAACTAGTTAAGTATAGAGAGGGTACAAACTCAATCGTTTGACCTTGTCCTAATCCAAACATTGTCTTGAGGAAATAAACCAAGTGATTGAAGTCCTCTGCTCTAAATATAACCCAACCTATTACTACTACGAACAATGTATAGGTATGGCTAAACAACCGCCAACTGGTATCAAGAAGTTTTTTAAATCCCAATCGTTCGAGTATTAAAAAAAATCCATGATATGCCCCCCAAATTATAAAAGTCCACGCAGCACCATGCCATAATCCGCACAACAAGAAAACTACCATTAAGTTGATATAAGTGCGAAAAGGTGAAACCCTGTTACCTCCAAGAGGGATGTATAAATAATCTCTAAACCATGATGACAAACTCATGTGCCATCTACGCCAAAACTCAGTAATTGATTTTGAAATGTAAGGATAATTAAAGTTTTGAGGAAAACTAAAACCCATGATTAAACCTAAGCCAATCGCCATGTTTGAATATCCGGCAAAGTCGAAATAGATTTGTAATGAATAACTAAAAGCACCCAACCAAGCAGTTGAGGTTGTAAGGCTTGCTTGATTTAATGCAAAAATAGCATCTGCTGATACAGCAACAGTATTGGCAATCAGTGCTTTTTGAGCCAGTCCTATAATAAATATCCGGACTCCTTTAGAAATGTTATCGAGGGTGTGAAACCTTGTATGAATTTGTTCAGCAACAGTTTTAAATCGTACGATAGGACCGGCAATTAACTGAGGAAACATCGAAATATAAAGTGCCAGATTAAAAATGTTTTTCTCAACCCGAGCCTCCTTACGATAAACATCAAACAAATAGGATATCGCCTGAAAGGTAAAAAAAGAAATTCCTAATGGTAAATGCACCTGTGATTCTGCTTTGAAAAAACTGATGTTTTCACCCAAAAAATTAAAATACTTGTAGTACCCAAGTAACACTAAATTAATTACAATCCCGGAAACAAGAACGGTCTTTTTAGTGAGATTAAAATTTTTATCAATCAATATTCCAAAAAGATAGTTGAGTCCAATAGATACCAATAAAAGAAGAACATACCCGGCTTCGCCCCAAGCATAAAACAACAAACTGGCGATTAACAAAACCGTATTTTTAAAAGGAGTAATAAAATATAAAACCAAAAACAGCGGGAGAAAATAGAATAAAAATGTAATTGAACTAAAAACCATATTAATTTAGAACCTGATTTCTATGAGATAGAATTTTATTGTCAGACAAATACATATAATCCGTAACCGTGCCATCAACACCTTCATTTACAAGTTTTTGAAATTCTTCCGGGTTATTAAGAGTCAGAGTATAGATAGTTAAATCCCTAAATCCAAATTGTTTTAACAAAGTCTCAAAATATTCTTTTTTGGGCTGGACAGAAATTGCATAAAGTTCTTTAGTTTTTAAAAATTCAACGATATCAGAGTTCAACTCCAAAGTTTTATACATAGCAAACATTATGTTTTTCTTGTTAAATCCCAGATTAATAATTTGTTGATATTCTTCCAGTTTGTACATTTGCGGGATGATTCTTTGATATGGATTTTTAATTGTTTTTATGATTTTTTTTAATCCCTCGAGATTATTTTTTTTTATATCAGCAACCAATATCGCATCAGGATGATTTTCCATCCAGTTGGCAAACTGATTGAGCGAAAGTTGAGTTTGGCTAAAACTCATTTCAAATGTCATAAACTCCTTTAAAGTAGGAGGTTCTTTAGAACTCTTACCAAACAATCGTTGATATGTACGACTCCAGTCATGAATTAATACGAGCTCATTATCACTGGTCCAGTTGAAATCCATTTCAAAATATCGAAGTCCAAATTCATAGTTATGATTTATGGCTTCCAGTGAGTTGAGATAGATCAGACCATTAATGCCACCACCTGCGTGGGCTATAAAAAGGGGTTTTCTTATTGGTTTGACATCAAAAAACCTATTGAAAATAATAAATGCTAACAAGAAAATGATTATTGAAACAATTATGATTCTCGTAGGTTTTTTCATTATTTCTTGAAGTTAATTTAAACTCTTATTATGTTGAGGCAAAAAAAGGCCTAATTATAAACATTTATCCAGACTAAACAAGAAATTGGCTATAATGTAGGGACTCGGGAAAATAGCATATCAGTTTTTAAAAAATGTCTGAACAATTAAAAAATTATTACGCAGCTGTGGATTTGGGTTCCAACTCCTTTCATATGATTGTAGCTGAGATGATTGATAACCAGATGCATGTTATTGATAGTCATAAGGATATGGTTCGGTTGGCTGACGGTTTGGATGCCAAAGGGAATCTTAGTGAAGAGAAAATGAAGTTTGCCATCCAATCACTGCGAAAAATTGGTCAAAGAATAAAACACATTCCCAAATCACATGTTCGGATTGTCGGAACGAACACACTTCGATTGGCAAAAAATGCCAAGGTTTTTATGAAAAGAGCTCAAAAAGCTTTGGGCAAGTCTATTGAGGTGATCTCAGGCCGTGAAGAAGCAAGAATTTTGTATCTGGGCGTGGCTCATAGTATTCAAAATGATGAACACAATCGATTGGTGATTGACATTGGTGGTGGTTCGACAGAGTTAATTATTGGCAATGATTTTACTCCGATATTACGAGAAAGTTTACACATGGGATGTGTGAGCTATACCAACAAATTTTTTTCTGATGGTTTAATTACGCCTGAAAACTGGAATAAGGCTGTGTTGCATGCTCACAGACAGGTAGTTCCGATTGCTTTGGAGTATAAACAATTGGGTTGGGACTTGGCAGTTGGCGCGTCAGGAACTCTGAGAGCGACTGTGAGTGTTCTTACAGAGAATGGACTAACAAATGAGGGAATTGATCCGCAAAGTTTAAATCAGTTGATTGAAAAATGCTTGCAACTTGGAAGTATTAAGAAACTAAGTCGAATAAAAGGATTAAGTCTGCAACGAATGCCGGTGTTTATTGGTGGATTGGCAATTATCAAGGGTTTATTTGATGCTTTGGACATCAAGCGTATGATTGGTTGTAACGGAGCCTTGCGAGAAGGTTTGATTTATGATTTGAGTGGTCGCCTCAATCACAATGATATTCGCAAAAGAACAATCGAAAAGTTATGCAAACAGTTTGAGGTTAATATCTTTCAATCTGAGCTTGTGCGAGCGAGCTTGAATAAAATGCTAGATATCCTTAATCTAAAGTTAAGCGACAAACAAAAAAGATTGTTAAGGTGGGCGACAAAACTCCATGAGCTTGGTCTGAAAATATCCCATTCGCACTTTGAAGAACATGCTGCATATATTTTGAATCATGCGGATATGCCGGGATTTGCTCAACACGAACAAGATAAACTGGCAGCAATTATTGCATCACAAAGACGAAAAATTAAGACAGAGTGGTTACAGAGACTTTCACGAGAGCAAAAAGAAAAAGTGATTCCTTTGATAGTACTGTTTCGTTTGGCGGTTTTATTGAATCGTTCCCGTGTTGAAATTGAGTTTGGACTCGAGAGAATTGAAATAGATAACAAGAATGTTTCCGTCTATTTCAACCAAAACTGGCTGGAGGAACATCCTCTCACCCAAGAAGATATGTATGCTGAAATAAATTATATGAAAGCACTGAATATAAATTATAAATTATTCAGTTAAGTCCCATGCATTAACCCAGTCAGTTTTCACCGGTTTGAAATTAAAGTCGGTAATAAGCAGTTCTTCCATTTCAGGCATGTGTGCAGCGCCATAGAAAATAGCGAGCTTTTTATGGCCTTTATCCAATTGTTCTCTTAATACTTTTAATGCTTTCAGGTTTCTTGTTGTTAGAATGGTTGAGCCTTCCTTGCCCTCTAGAGCATTCATTACCGGATCCATCTCAATAAACTGAACAGCCACTAATTGCTTTAGCTTAGCTTCTCTGTTGTTTGAAAACATGGCAAATATCAAATCCATATCGTTAATTGCATTTGGGTTTGTCGCTTGCTGTTGCATACCAACTAGCCACATACGCAAAAACATGGATAAAAACGATTCTCCTTTTTCATCCATGCTTTTGACAAAATCGTCCGGTGAAATGTCTGCATGGACAAAGTTTTCAGCATCATAATCCACCTCATCCAGCTGAAAAGTCAAACCAAGAACATTTTTCATACCATGCTGAAGCGCTGACAACATGCTTTTGCCCTCACCTGCACTTTTATCGCTAACTTTTGTACCCTCAGGAGCTACTAATTCATAGAGCACAGCATCATAGTTTTTAAATAAGGAGTTGAGAGACTCATAATATGACTTATCACCAACATGAACAGCACTGATTAAGTCCACATAAACATTTGAGGGGTAATTGTTGGCTGGAGCGTATCTCACATTAGCCAATTGTAGATACTGAGGGGCATTGTTTTCATTATACTGAATTCGTAAAAACTGAGTTTTATCATTTTCGACTTGTGAAGAAACGTTAGTTTGCTCCTGAGAGTTGACAATGAGTGCTGTTAACAGGGAGTAAAATAAAACAAATAATTTCATGTGGTTAATAGATACAAACAGAACACCAATTCTAAGGTCTTA
>JAGRJP010000149.1 GCA_020442665.1 Lysobacterales bacterium | reverse complement strand
GATTGAGGAGGAAGTTTGAGATTATTTACTTTTTTGTTTTTATCTTTACGAAAATCAGCCATGGCGGTATTGTAACCAACTTTATCAGAAATAATAAATTGATTTTTACGAATTCAGAAATTCAACATCTTTATTCTGACCATTCAGAATTTTGTATGACAATTCGATTTCCGTCGATGTCTTTGTAGGTTTGACCTTTTTCATCCCAGTAAGGGTTAAATGATGACACTCTAATAAAACCTGCTGATTCCATTGAACGACAAACACTCTCCCATTGCTCCTGGTTTTCGATATAAAACACGAACAAGTTATCCGGATGTGGTTTTTCCAATAATTGTGAATTATGATGATACGTAAATTCAAGATGATAACAATGATTTTTGTGACCAATTATCCTACCGTCAAAACCATTATGATTATTAAACTCTCCAAGTAATTCAAAACCCAAACCCTCAATATACATCCGGGTTATTTCACAAAGGTTAATTGTCGGCTTTGCAATTCTAATGATTGATGATTTTGGCAGCATGACTCATAAATATAGATTCAGTAAATGATATTATATCAGCCAAAAAGAATTTAATACCTACGGTTTTCACTATTGACTCAATCTTTCTGCAATAAAAGATAAACTCAAAAAAAACACTCCAACAACAAAAACAAGCATCAACAGTTGTGAGATGAAACTTATCAAATATTTATAGTCTAACTGATAGTTACGAACAAAATATATAGCAGATATGGATATTAAACTAACCACAATCATGCTTAATGTCACAAATAATGGAATAGCAAAAAGGGTTAGCAATAAAAGTGAACTGCTAATAAAAAATAAAATCTGTTTATTTTGGTAATTCATGTTTCTTTCTCAGTTTTAATGTTAGTGTGTAATTTACGAGTGCTGATTCTCAAAACTTGAGAATGAATTATAAAAAAATGTAAAACAACAGAATTTACATATAAATTGAATGGGCTTTTTACTACAATATGAGACCAATCAGAAATTAGAATTTTCATGAGAAAACTGTTAAAAATATTTTGGTTTTTTACCAAATTAGGCATCTTTTTCTTTATTTTAGGTATTGCAACTCTATTTGTAACCTACAAAATAATGGAAAAGGATCTGCCATCTGTGGAATCTATCAGAGAGTACAAATTACAGGTTCCTTTGAAAATTCTGTCAAAAGACGGCAAATTGATTGCGGTTTTTGGTTCCAAAAGGCGTTCTCCGATAGCTATTGATAAAATTCCAAAACATTTGATAAATGCTTATATTGCAGGTGAAGACGCTAATTTCTATGATCATTATGGTATTGATCCTAAAGGAATTTTCAGAGCTGTTTGGGAAGTTGTCACTACCGGAGAAAAAAAATCCGGTGGTTCAACCATTACCATGCAACTCACCAGAAATGTTTTTCTATCTTTGGAACAGACCTATACCCGAAAACTGAAAGAAATATTTCTAGCAATAAAACTGGAACAAACCATTAGCAAAGATGAAATACTGGAACTTTATCTGAATAAAAACTTCCTCGGGCATCGTTCCTACGGAATTGTTGCTGCAGCAGACACCTATTACGGAAAAACATTAGATGAACTTACATTAGCGGAATGTGCCATGCTGGCAGCTCCTCCAAAAGCGCCGTCGCGGATTAATCCGGTGACCAGTCCGGAAAGGGCTTTACTTCGGAGAAATTATATTCTGCGCCGGATGCTGGAGCTCAATTACATCACTCAGACAGAACATGACCAAGCAGTCGCCGAACCGGATAACGCCAGAATTCATGAACCGGCAATTGAGTTGAATGCGCCTTGGATAGCTGAAATGGTGCGTGCAGAAATGCTGGACAAATATGGTGACAGTGCTTATTCCGACGGTTTTGTTGTGACAACCACGGTCGATTCCAAACTCCAGCAAGCTGCTGAGATTGCCGTTCAAAACGGTTTGCAGTCTTATGATAAACGCCATGGATTCAGAGGTCCTTTGAAACACTTCGATATTCTTGAAGAAGCAAATAATGATATGGAGGTTCATCAAGTTGACAATGTCATATCTCAAGAAAAACTTCAACAAGCCATTGAATATATTGAAAAACTTCCGGATGCTGCAGGATTACAAGCAAGCATAATCACTTTTGTTGAAGAGCAATCAGCCATTGTTCGCTTGGTTGATGGGCAAGATGCAGTTATCAGTTTTGAAACATCAAATTGGGCAGCTCCGTATATTGATAATGAACGTGTCGGTAATCGACCCAAAACCATGCATGATATTGTAAAAATTGGTGATGTCATTATGGTCAAACGCGATAACTTAGGTCAATTTGTACTGACACAAATTCCAAGAGTGCAAGGAGCTTTAATTTCATTAAATCCTGATAATGGAGCCGTAAATTCCTTAATTGGTGGTTTTGCATACAACTTAAGTAAATTCAACCGAGTCACTCAAGCAAAAAGACAACCGGGTTCGGGTTTCAAACCCATTCTCTACTCAGGAGCGATTGAGGCCGGATTAACGGCTTCAACTCTCATTAACGATGCACCGATAGTTTTTGATGACAGCAAACTGGAAAAAGCATGGAGACCGCAAAATTATAGTGAAAAATTCTTTGGACCAACCCGTTTAAGAGAAGGAATTGTTCACTCCAGAAATTTGGTCTCAATTCGAGTTCTCGATCGAATTGGTATCAATACCGGCAGAAACCACATGCTTAAATTTGGTTTTGAACCGGAAGCTATTCCCAGAGACTTATCAATTTCTCTGGGCAGTCCAAACATTCCACCAATTGATATGGCAAGAGCATTTTCGGTGTTTGCCAACGGTGGTTACTTAATTGATCCTTACCTGATTGAAACTATTAGCAATCAAGAAGGTGAAGTGCTTTATCAACATGAAAAAGTAGTGCTTTGTGACGATTGTGAAGGAAAGCTCAAACAGCAACAAATTGCTGAAACAATAGCAGAAAACACTGATAATATTGTTATTCAATCTGAATCTCAAACAACACAGTCAGGTTCTGAGTCGGAGGAAGATATTCTTGAAGAACATATCATTTACCCTCCTCGCGTAATTTCCGCCGCCAATCAGTTCATTATCGAATCATTCATGAAAGATGTCATCAATCGTGGTACAGGCGCTAAAGCAAAAGCCTTGGGTCGAAATGATTTGGCAGGCAAAACTGGAACAGCCAATGAGCAACGTGATGCCTGGTTTAATGGATATCAACGCAATAACGTGACTAACGTCTGGGTTGGGTTCGATACACCCGAACCAATGGGACGTGGTGAAACCGGTGGACGGGCGGCATTACCAATCTGGATTGAATTTATGCAAACCGCATTGGAACAAGTTCCGGAATATAACAGGCCGGTTCCCGCTGGAATTATCCGCAGTAAAATCAATCCAAAAACAGGTAAATTAGCAAGCAGAAATAATCCGAATACATTACCGGAGTATTTTATTGCAGGAAATTTACCTGAAGAAGAATCTGAGGAAATACAAGCCACTGATATTGAAACAGAAGCCGAATTACTGGATGATTTATTCTAAAAAAATCATACTGGCTTCATCCTCAAAATACCGAAAACAGCTTCTTGAGCGGTTAGACATTCAGTTTGATTGCGTTTCACCAAATATTGATGAAAGTACAAACCCCAATATTTCGCCAAAGAAAAACGCTGTCGAATTATCTATCAAAAAAGCTAAGGAAGTTGCTAAAACCAATCCGGATTCGATAATTATTGCCAGTGACCAACTTTGTAGTCTGAATGGTAAAATTCTCGGAAAACCCGGTAATTTTGATAACGCATTTAAACAACTCAAGGACTCTTCAGGTCAAAAAGTAAAGTTTTATACCGGTTTATGTGTTTTACATCAAGAATCTGAAAAAATGATGACTCACTGCGACACAACAACAGTTTATTTTCGCGAATTAGCAGACCAACAAATTACGCAATACTTACACAAAGACAAACCCTACGACTGTGCCGGCAGTTTCAAAGCCGAATCTCTGGGAATCTGCCTGTTCAAAAAAATTAAAAACACAGATCCTACTGCACTTATTGGCTTGCCTTTGATTAAGCTCTGTCAAATTCTAAACAGCAATTTCGCTAATTGAATACGCCAGCATCAGTTGTGCGATATAATAAATTGGCAATCCTATGATCCGATTGATGCTTTCTGCTTTAACAAAACGATTGCGAGCGACAAATAAGTCTGAAATTGCAAATAAAGTCGCTCCGGAAACAATCCAGTAATTGATTTCTCCACCACTCCAAGCGAACAATAGCATCGCTCCAATAGCCAGCAAGTACATTGGAACGGCTATTTTGAAAACTCCTGCCAAATGATTTTTCAGCCATATCAATACCAAAATTAAAAATGCAACTAGAATTGGCGATATCAAAGCTAATCGACTTGATGTAAAACCAGTTCGATAAAATGCTATTGCATAAAATACATGAGCCAGCAAAAAAGCACCAATTCCTAAAAGAAACCACAACTTTTTGCCCTTTAGACCCAATAGCACGTCTCCAAATAAGGAAAAAATCAAACCTATAAACAACCATTTTCCATAGTCGGAATTAAATGCTGCAAGATACAATGCCAAGCCAACAAATGCCAAACTGGCGATGAATTTGAACATTAACATTAAATTAGCTTGGTTATTGACTTCACTTCTAATTGAAATTCCGCATGCAAGCAGACACAAAACCGGAAAAATATATATAGCCATAGAGTTTTATTGAATTGGAACTGGAAGAATTATAATTCAATTACCATTACAAAATGTGCTGCACTACGATTTTAATCAATTTTTAGTCACAGAATCATGTACATTCCTTTTTTTCAAAAAACACCATCTATTTTTATGCGAATAGCCTTAATTGTTACTAATCACCAAACTAAATCAGGTATAATACGGCACTCTTTTTTAATGGCTTGATTACAAGATTAGTACATTGACATCCTGGATTAAATCACAACAAAAATCTTCTCCTTTTTTTGGCACCAATTCCAGTTGGCTGGAATCGTTTTATGATGATTATCTGGTCGACAGAAATAGTGTTTCTGATGAATTGCGGGCTTTATTTGATGAAATAACAGACAATTCAGCACAAGACGTTCGACATCTGCCGATTATTGAGAAATTTGAAGCAGCGGCTCAATACCCTGCTAATGCCGAATCAACAGGCAGTTCCGCTGAAATGATGAAGAAAGAAGCTGCTGTATTACGTCTGATTAACTCTTATCGAGTGACCGGGCATAAACAAGCCAATGTTGACCCAATTAAATATCGTCCTCGTCCGAATGCAGAGGATTTGGATATTCGTTTTCATGGTCTGACAGATACTGATTTGGAAACAACATTTTCGACAGGTTCACTGGTGGCTCCGGATCGGATGATGCTGAAAGAGATTATCGAGCTTCTGAAAAAAACCTACACTCATCATATCGGTTGTGAATATATGCACATCACCGATATCAACCAAAGAATTTGGTTACAACAAAGATTGGAAACAGTTGCAGATAGATATCCGGTATCTGAATCCCAAAAACACAGACTTTTGGAAGAATTAACCAAAGCCGAAGGCATGGAGCGTTATTTGCATAGCAAATATGTCGGCCAGAAAAGATTTTCTTTGGAAGGTGGTGATGCTTTAATTCCACAACTTTATGAATTGATTTTGCATTCGGGAACTCAAGGAATCAAGGAAGTTGTTATCGGTATGGCTCATCGTGGTCGTTTGAATGTTTTGGTCAATTTGCTTGGAAAATCTGCAAGCGAGTTATTCAAGGAGTTTGAAGGCAAGTCCGATAAAGAATACGACCACATCAATTCCGGTGATGTGAAATATCACATGGGTTTTTCATCAGATATACCAACGCCAAATGGTGATGTTCATGTGGCATTAGCTTTCAATCCATCCCATCTGGAAATCATCAATCCGGTTGTTTTAGGCTCAGCTAAAGCTCGACAATTCAGGCGTGATAATGATACTCACGGAGAGCATGTTTTCCCTGTTTTGATTCATGGTGATGCAGCTATCGAAGGTCAAGGTGTCAACATGGAGTTGTTCAACATGTCTCAGCAAGAAGGCTATTTTGTTGGTGGAACCTTGCATATTGTTATCAACAACCAAATTGGTTTTACCACCACACACGCTTTGGATCAAACCATGCCCGGATATTGCACGGAAGTTGCAAAAATGGTTCAGGCACCTATTTTCCATGTCAACGGAGATGATCCCGAAGCTGTTGCTTTTATCACAACTTTGGCTGCTGATTTCCGCAAAGAGTTCCGGAAAGATGTGGTGATTGATTTGGTTTGCTATCGTCGTCATGGTCACAACGAAGCTGATGAGCCTTCAGCCACCCAGCCTCACATGTACAAACTCATTAAGTCTCACCCAACACCTCGTCAAATTTACGCAGATAAATTGATTGCTGAAGAAGTGGTTTATCAGGAGCATGTTGATATGCTGATTGAAGGCTATCGTGATGCTTTGGATGAAGGTCGAGAAGTTGTTGAAATCAGCAAGGAATCTCACAAAGACGAGTTACAAGTGGATTGGTCCCCGCATATTGATGGTGATATCAAAGAAAAAGTTGATACTAGTATTTCACAAGAAACTTTTGATTCTTTGGCAAAAACAATCACAACACTTCCTGAAAATTTCAAACCGCATAATCGTATCAGCAAAATTTATCAAGACAGAGTTAAAATGATGAATAGCGAGCTCAAAATGGATTGGGGTTTTGCTGAAACAATGGCTTATGCCAGTTTATTGAAAGACGGTTATCAAATTCGTATTGATGGTCAGGATTCCCAACGTGGAACATTCTTCCACCGTCATGCGGTGATTCACAATGTCACTCAGGATGAAAATTACACACCACTCAAACAATTTGAAAGCGGCAAAGCTCGTATTTCAGTGATTAATTCAGTTTTATCTGAGGAAGCGGTACTGGCTTTTGAATATGGTTACGCAACCAGCGAGCCCAATGCTTTGATTATCTGGGAAGCTCAATTCGGTGATTTTGCCAATGGTGCACAAGTTGTGATTGACCAGTTTATTTCATCTGGCGAAGCCAAATGGGGAAGAATGAGTGGTTTGGTGATGTTTTTACCACACGGTTTTGAAGGTCAGGGACCGGAACACTCCTCTGCTCGATTGGAACGCTATTTGCAATTATGTGCAGTGAATAACATGCAAGTTTGTATGCCATCAACACCGGCACAGATGTTCCACATGCTGCGACGCCAAATGTTGAGAAAAGTTCGCAAACCTTTGATTGTGATGACACCAAAGAGCTTATTGCGTTACAAAGGCTCGACCTCAACAATCAAACAATTAACAAATGGCGAATTCCAAAATGTCATTCCTGACCGCCGAGTTCAAGATGAAAAAGTTGAAAGAGTGATTCTGTGTTCCGGAAAAGTCTATTTCGACATTATCAACGAACTGGAAAGCAATCCGAATGAAAAAGTAGCAGTGATTCGCGTGGAACAACTTTATCCGTTCCCAAGAAAATTACTGATAGAAAATCTGGATAAATACGCCAACTGTAAAGTATTTATCTGGTGTCAGGAAGAACCGATTAACCAAGGTGCATGGTATCAAATCAGACATCACCTGAAATATTGCATAAAAAATCACCAGCATGGAAATAAATTCCTGCATTTTGCCGGCAGACACCAATCACCATCACCGGCTGTGGGCTCATCTTATGCACACACAAAACAACAAAACCAATTAGTTCACGAAGCCATCAACGGCGAACGTGGCTCAAACATTGACGCGGAGTAACAAATGAGTATTGAAGTTAAAGTTCCTGTATTACCGGAATCTGTAACCGATGCAACAGTAGCAAGCTGGCATAAAAAAGTTGGGGACTTTGTTGCCAGAGATGACAACATGGTTGACTTGGAAACCGATAAAGTGGTGTTGGAAGTCCCGGCACCGGTTGACGGTTACATTAAAGAAATCATCAAGCCGGAAGGCGAAACTGTTGGTTCGGATGAAGTTTTAGCGATTTTTGAAGAAGGTGAAGCACCGGCAGCAACAGAGGAAAAAACTGAAGCTCCTCAAACTCCGGCAAAACCGGCAACACCTCCTCCGGCTGCTGCTCCTGCACCACAATCAACAAATACCGCAGGTGCAAGTCCATCAGCTAGAAAAATCATAGCAGAGAATGACATTGATGCTTCGCAAGTAAAAGGAACAGGTCGTGGTGGCCGTATCACCAAACCGGATGCCGTTGCAGTAGCCAATACACCGATGGAAGAACGTGTACCAATGAGCCGTTTGCGTCAAAAAATTGCTCAACGCATGGTCGATGCCCAATCCACAGCAGCGATGCTGACTTCTTTCAATGAAGTCGATTTACAAGCGGTGATGGATATTCGTGCCAAATACAAAGAAGAATTTATCGCCAAACACGGTGTAAAACTCGGTTTGATGTCCTTTTTCGTTAAAGCTGCAACCGAAGCCTTGAAGAAATTTCCAATCATCAATGCATCAACTGAAGGAACCGATATTATTTATCACAAAATGTACAATATTGGTGTAGCAGTTGCATCTCCAAGAGGTTTGGTTGTTCCTGTGCTAAAAAATACAGCGGCTATGTCACTGGCAGATGTTGATGGCGGAATTCGTGACTTTGCCATTGCAGCTAACGAAGGTAAACTTGCAATGGAAGACCTTCAAGGAGGAACATTCACAATCACTAATGGCGGAACATTCGGATCATTGATGTCAACACCAATCCTCAACACTCCGCAAAGCGCAATTTTAGGCATGCATACAATTAAACAACGTCCTGTTGTTGTTGATGGTGAAATTGTTGCTCGTCCGATGATGTATCTGGCTTTGACTTATGATCATCGAATCATTGACGGCAAAGATGCGGTTCAATTCCTGGTTGCTGTTAAAGAAGCTCTGGAAGACCCGGCTCGCATGCTGCTCAATCTGTAATTTAAAAGGAGAAGAAAATGTCAGAACAAGAACAATATGATGTCGTAGTTATTGGTGGTGGTCCCGGCGGATATGTGGCTGCTATTCGAGCTGCTCAATTAGGAATGAGCACATTATGTGTCGATAACAAC
>JAGRJP010000148.1 GCA_020442665.1 Lysobacterales bacterium | reverse complement strand
CATAAATACCTCGTATTTCCAAATTATCACAAATATTTCGGTGAGAGTTAAAGGGGTTTTTGTTGTGTTTTGGTATTGTTGTAACGACCACATAAACGGCGCGACGTCAGGAGCGTCTGGCGACCGAAGGGAGCGAATTTGATGTGATTGTTAAATGTTTTATCCATCGAACACTTTAACATATTCATGCATGTGCTTAATGTGTGTACCCGTTTTGAGATTTAGCGGATTAAATTGACCGTCTTCCTCTACTACAAATGCATGATATTGGTAGTTTTTGCCACCTGCCTCATCCCAGCACTCTGAAAACCACTGACAGAGCCTCTGGTTTTCTGAATTATATTTTTCAGTGACAAAATCCATACATAAGTCTTGTTCTGGTTCTTCATCCATATCTAAACACTTACAAATAGCCTCTTCTCGTGAGATGTAATCAGGAGAGTCTACTAGCACGCCTACCGATGATAGAGGCTCAAAACTTTCAATAGTTTTTGCTGTATCTTTAAATCTATTTAAAAAGAAAACTCGAAAAGGTATTCCTGGCATTGATTCGCGGAACACCATGACCTCAACACACCGCACTTCTTCAGGCAGTGGTTTCTGAATAAATTCAGATAACTCGCTGATAAGAGCATTTTTATGTTTTTCTAAATAAGGCTCGATGTTCATTTTCTTTTTACATTTAATTTGGAGCTAACCTGCTAGTCTTTTCATAGTCAGGATTGGCCATGAAAAGGCTTGTTAGTGTTCTGCTTTTTGATAGTTGGTCAGCCGATTTGATACTGATTGTCAAATTTCGCTCCGTTTTGCTTTGGTTTTTCAAGTTTATTGTATTCAATTGAACGAGTCAAATGAACTCTGGTTTTAAACAATCAATCCAGACAACTGGAAAATAACATACCCCTTAATCCCCTTTCAAAAGGGGAAACAAAATCAAGTTTTAAAATAAATCACGGTGGGTTGAGGAGATGCTTCGGCTACGTTCAGCATGATGATGTTCTTTTTAAACCCCTTAACTCTCACCGAAATTTTATAGAAAAATTTGGAGTAAAGTTTGCAAGTGTCTGAACATTGCTTGTAATGTGAGTTTTTGCATACGCCAAATTTAATAAAAAATTGAGGGTAGCCAACGGCTGAGAGTTCGGGGCGTGCTTTTACGCTCCTTTTGCACGAACAAAAGGAGCATAAAAAATATTTATGTCACTTTGTAAAAGTGAAACCAAACCTCTGCAAATCAATCCGATCACTAACTCCAAATTCAATACCTTCGGATTGCAGTAATTCCAGTTGCTGAAAGTAGGCGTCACCTTGTAACGAAATTTTTCCCTGCGAATTCACAACCCGATGCCAGGGAAGATTGTATTTTTGAGTGCATGAATGCAATATTCGGGATACCTGACGAGCGGCTCGATGGTTGCCAGCATAAATAGCTATTTGCTTATAACTCATCACTTTTCCCTTTGGAATCGAGCGAATGATAGAAATAACTTCTTGAGTGAAAGGGGTCATAATTTGAAAATGAAAAAGCCTGCATTGTGCAGGCTTTCTCGTAGATACAAAGTCAGAGTCAATTATTTAACATTGAGTTCTGTTCTTCTATTTCTGGCTTTACCTTCTTCAGTATCGTTTGTTGCGATTGGTTGCAATTCGCCATAACCTTTCCAAGTCATGCGGTCTGCACTAACACCATGATTAACAAGGTAGTCAAACACAACTTTTGCACGTCTTTCAGACAAGTCTTGGTTATAGGCTTCGCTTGCAGTTGAGTCAGTATGACCGGCAACTTCAACCATGATTGTACCGTGCTCGCCTAATGTTTTCACAGCAGCGTTTAAGATAGCAACTGATTCTGGTTTCAAAGTAGCTTTGTCAGTATCGAAATGAACACCTTGTAACTCAATAACTACTTGAACTTCACAACCATCTTTACCAACAACCGCACCTGATTTTGAGTTTGGACATGCATCCATTGAGTTTGCAACGCCATCATTATCGTCGTCACCGTCAACTTTTCCACAACCGTTTGCATCAACTTCAGTTCCTGCAGGAGTATTTGGACATTGGTCATTTGCATCACTAACGCCATCACCATCGCTGTCAACCTGAGGTTGTTGCTCAACTAATTGGGTTTTTGTTGATGGAGCATTTGATTCGCCCATTAAATAGGTGATACCTGCTCCTAAAACAATGTCCCCGTAGCTGTCTTCACCGGTAATATTCTTGTCTGAATTTTCATATCTGTATTTTGCTTCAGTTCTCAGGTTAATGTTGTCAGACAATGCTTTGTTAATACCTAGTGCAACGCTGCCAATTCCATTACGGTCTTTATCATAACCAGTCATTTTGCTAGTCATCCAACCCAGTCCCAAACCAACGTAAGGTCTGAAACCTGAGTTTTCATTAAAATGGTATCTACCCATGAAACCAAAAGTATTTTGCTCAAGTTCATCTTCATTAGACAAGTCTAAAGTGGTTCTGTCTAATTCAAAATCCAGTGAGATTTTATCTGTTAAAAATTTACCAAGACCAATGCCGGCTGCCAATGCTGAACTGGCGTTTTTGTCGCTATCTGGGATTACATAGTTAACACCAGGCGTGACATACCAACGATCATCAAAATTGTTTTCTGCAAAAGAAGCATTTGCCAATAATGCTAATCCTGCTCCAAAAAATGCTCTTTTCATTTCTTACTCCAAAAATTAATTATAGAAACGTGCGAATTGTATCATATTATTCTTACAAATTTGCAACATTTAATAATTCCTTACATTTGCTTCAGGGATTTCATTTCATTCCTGTTTTTTGGTTAAAAATCGGCTAAAATTGCGTCATGAAATCAATTAAAAATAGATTTAGAGGCTTCCTTCCGGTCGTTGTTGATGTGGAAACCGGGGGCTTTGATCCCAAAATTCATGCGCTGCTTGAAATAGCTGCTGTCATCATTAAACAAGACGATGAGGGGCGGTTGTATTATGATGAGGTTAATACAGCCTATGTTACTCCTTTTGAGGGTTCAAAAATTGATCCCAAGTCGTTAGAAGTCACAGGTATTGATTTGGATCATCCCTTAAGACTTTCACAAAATGAAACTTCGGCATTGGGTAAAATATTTACCCCGATTAGGAAAGAGATTAAAGAAAGCGGATGCAATCGAGCCATTTTAGTGGGTCATAATGCCCATTTTGACCTGAGTTTTGTCAATGCTGCTGTTGA
>JAGRJP010000147.1:6207-7468 GCA_020442665.1 Lysobacterales bacterium | reverse complement strand
CAAAGTAAAGTCGCATCAGGAACTCCGATTGAGGAATAGTCATGAATTTAGTCAATTTGCTGGTCCATCAAAAAAGATTAATTCTCACAACTGCGATTTTATTTGCAATTGCAGGCGTTTATTCATGGCTCAACATGAATCGCCAGGAAGATCCTTTTTTTCCCTATCGTAATGGTTTTATTCTGACCCAATATCCGGGAGCCAGTGTCGAAAACATCGAGAATCTGGTTCTTGAACCATTGGAAAAAGAAATCTCCCAAGTTGAAGAAGTTGATGAAATCAGGGGAATAGCCAGAGCCGGCTTTTGTCAGATTACAGTCAGAATGAAAGAATATGTTTATGATACCGATTCAGCGTGGAACCGTATCCGAGATGCTGTTGAACGAGCAAAAACTCAGTTTCCTGAAGGTGTAATGACTCCTCTGGTCGAAGACAGAGTGATTGATACACCGCTGGTTGTTTATTCTTTATCCGGTCATAATGATGTGATGTATATGCGAAAAGTCGCTGAGGAAGTCAAATTAAAACTTCTTTCAGTTCCCGAGCTTTCTAAAATCAAACTTTACGCCCAAGCCGAAGAGGAAATCTCCATTGAACCGGATTCAGATAAGTTAAAACAATTGGAAATCAATTCCGATTATTTGGTTAAACAAATCACTTCGAAAACTAAAGTCGTTCCATTACAAACCTTACAAGCAGACAGCAGACAAATCATCCTGAATGCAAAAACCGAATATCAATCCATTGATGAAATCAAATCGACACTGATTATGCTTCCTGACGGCACAAATATGCCTTTGGAACTATTGGCAAAAGTCAAATACGGAGCCAAACAAGATGCCGGTTCAGTATTTTGGAAAGATGGAAAAAGAGCCATAGGCATTGGAATGTTTATTCCCGAAAATCAGCTTAATGTGGTTACCTTTGGTGAAAAAATCAAATCCATCATGAATGAAATTGACAAGCAATATCCTGACATTGAATTTGAACCGATATTTTTTCAACCGAATCGAGTTTCTGCCAGAATATCAGAACTCGGCAACTCTTTGCTGATGGGAATGATATTGGTTAGTATCGTTCTGACGGTTTTTCTGGGAATGCGTCCCGGGTTGGTTGTTGCCAGTATTATTCCTCTAGTGACATTCACATCACTGGCAATTTATAACTTTTCCGGGAATGTGCTGCACCAAATGGCGATTTCAGGTATGGTGATTGCCTTAGGAATGCTAGTGGATAACGCCATCGTCATGGTTGAAAACAT
>JAGRJP010000147.1:0-6092 GCA_020442665.1 Lysobacterales bacterium | reverse complement strand
ATGTCGAAAGGCAATACGGGCGATTTTACTCACGCAATTCCGGTAGTCATTATGCTATCTATTGCTATCAGCTATGTCTATTCTATCTTTGTCACACCGGCATTCAGCCACTTGTTTTTGAAACCAATTGATACATACAAGGATTCAAAAATAATGACTATGGGAGAGAAGTTTGGCAAACTTGCTACTCAATCACCAAAGAATATTCTTCTCATGGCATTTGTCTTTGTGATTTTATCGATGTCTTTATTTACACTGGTTAAAAAAGATTTTTTCCCTAGTACAGACCGCAATCAGGTAATTATTGATCTCACTTTTTCGGAAGGAACCAACCTGCGTTACAACTCAGCAATAGCCAAAGAAATATCGCTAAAAGTGTTAAAACAACCGAATGTCACTCATGCGTATTCGTTTAGTGGCAATTCAGGACCGAATTTTTATTACAACTTAATTGAAAAACCACAGTCTCCGAATATCAGCCGAATTGATGTCGAACTCACATCATCAGAACACAATGATGCTTTTATCGAATGGGTCAATACTGAAATTAAGCCCAAATATAAAAATGTCGAAATTATTGCTAATAAACTCGGGCAAGGACCACCTGTAGCAGCACCTATTGAAATCAAAATATTTTCACAGGATCGTGAAAAACTCAGCCAGGCCATTCATGACATTCAACAAATTGTGACTGAAACTGATGGAACTAGAGATGTAAGAAACAATCTGGGAATTGGATTGCCAAGCTATCAAATTTCATTCAAAGATGAAATTCTCAACAAATACAATGTCACCCGAGAAGACATTGCAAAATCCATTGGATTAGCGAGTGGAGGGCTGATTATCGGTCAGTATCGAAAAGCTAAAGACCCGATAAATATCGTGGTTCGCAATGAAAATGGCATCAATTATCCTTTGCAACAATTTGAAAACATCACTTTGCATGTTGCAGATAAAAGCATTCCAATCAAACAACTTGCGGATATTAGTTTGCAATGGTTACCGGCTTCCATTCATCATTATGATTTACAACGGACGGCTTCTGTGTTTTCAGAAACACAGTCTGATACCACATACAGTAAAATTCTAGAAACATTAAGACCGAAACTTGAAGAAATGCAACTTCCACAAGGAGTAAAAATAAAAGTCGCAGGCACCTCACAAGAATCAGAAAAAGCCAATAAATCTCTCGGAGGTGCATTGCCTATTGGAATTATTTTGTTGTTGGTATTCTTGCTGATTGAATTTAATTCATTTACTAAAGTTGGAATTATATTGATTACCATTCCTTTGGCATTTGCCGGAGTTCCAATTGGGTTATTGCTGACCAATACCACGTTCGGTTTTACTGCAATACTTGGCACATTGGCATTAGTTGGAATTGTTGTCAACAATGCCATTGTTTTGCTTGATCTAATTCAAAAAAATCTAAATGATAATTTTGATTTTGACAAAGCGATTATTGAAGCGGTCAAGAGAAGAGCCCGTCCAATTCTTTTAACCACAATCACCACAGTTGCAGGACTATTTCCATTGGTCATGACTAAGAGTACATTGTGGCCACCGCTGGCATGGACTATTATTTCAGGTTTAATCGTTTCAACCTTTTTATCTCTGATAATTGTTCCCGCGTTATACAAAATTTTACTCAAAAACAAGGAATGTAAACTTTGTGAACCCGACCAATGAAAACATGATGACAGTCACATTTTTGTATCTGACAGGATAATAAAATAAGCACATGGTTAGCTAATATTATGTATTTTGAGGTCAATAATCGTGAACAACGCACTCTCCCAAGCACAAAAAATTCGTAGTAGAAAAATCATAGATGCTGATAAAAACGCCTTGATTAAAGAGTATCAAAAGCGTTTAGTGGAACTCAGTTTTGCCAGAAAAAATAAGGACGATGTTTCTGAAGAATACGACCAAATCGTTAAGAAAATCCAAATTCTCCGACATGGCGTTGATGAGATTCATTAAATTCTAACAATTGTTTCATTGGGTTTGTCCATGCTAGAATAAATCCAAATGCAAACATATAAAGACAAAAAAAAGTATTTATGGGTCTTATCAGCTCTGCTTCCGCTGGTTTCAATCACGGGAGTTATCGCCTTTCAAATCACTTCTAATGCTTTATCGCTATTCATTCCACTGATTTTTATATACGTCTTTATCCCGCTTCTGGATCTGATATTTGCTGAAGACAAATCCAACCCACCCGAATCCGAAGTTCCGAATCTGGAAAAAGACTCGTATTATTCATACGTTTGTTATTTATTGTTACCGGTGCACATATTCATTTTTTTGTACCTGATTCACTTCATTGTCACCACAGATTTGAGTGTATGGATGTATATTTGCCTGATTCTCACTATGGGAATCTTTGGTGGTTTGGCAGTAAATCTAGGTCATGAACTCGGTCATAAAACCAAATCTTTGGATAAAAATCTGGCTAAATTTGCATTAGCATTTTCAGGCTATGGGCATTTTAATATTGAACATAATATCGGACATCATAGAGACGTTGCTACACCTGAAGATTCAGCCAGTTCGCGTTTTGGAGAAAGCATTTATAAGTTTGCTCTGAGAGAAATCCCCGGAGGTTTAATCCGGGCATTCAAGATTGAAAAGCGTCGCTTATACCGAAAAGGATTATCATTCTGGTCCATTAACAACCAAATCCTACATTCGTATTTCATGACTCTGATTATTTATACCTCTGTCACAATATGGTTGGGATGGGAAGCCTTGTTGGTTTTAGTTTTACACATTCCAATTGTATGGTGGCAGTTGACAAGTGCGAATTACGTCGAGCATTATGGTTTGTTACGACAAAGGCTGGACAACGGGAACTATGAAAGATGCAAGCCTCATCATTCATGGAACTCCAATCATCTGGCATCTAATCTGGTGCTTTATCATTTACAAAGACACTCCGATCATCACGCCAATCCTGCCAGACATTTCCAAAGCCTGCGACACTTCGATGATGCTCCTCAACTTCCAAATGGTTATATGGGACTGTTTGTCATCGCATACTTCCCTCCTTTATGGAGGAAAGTTATGGATCACAGAGTTTTAAAACTTGCCGATAATAATTTTGATTTAATCAATCAATAATCATTTAATTCCTTCGCAATTATTTCCGCTTGTTTCAATACCGTTTCTGTTGCCAGTTTTTGCATATCTGGTGGATAACCGAATTGTCTCAATGTCCGCTTGATGATTACTTTCAATTTTGCTCTAACACTTTCCTTAATTGTCCAGTCGATAGATGCATTTTGCTTTACACGTTCAGTCAATATCACCGCCAGTTCTCTCAGCTTGTCTTGCTGCATGAGTTGTTTGGCTGAATCGTTGTTCGCCACTGCGGTATAGAAAGCATATTCAAAGTCAGACAATCCAAGTTTTTTGGCTTCACTGTCCATGTTCACGATTTCCTTACTCAACTTGATGAGTTCTTCCATCACTTCGGCAGCCGTCAAAATCTTGTTGAGGTATTTCTTGATGGAATTCTCCAACATTTCTTTGAGTGACTTACTCTTGACCAAGTTCTTTTTGGAACGTGCTTTTATCTCGTCATTGAGTAATTTTTTCAAAACTTCTAAAGCCACATTTTTGTGCTCCATTCCTTTGAGTTCCATCAGGAAGTCTTCTGAAAGAATGGAAATGTCTGGTTTCTTGATTCCTGCGGCATCAAAAACGTCAATTACTTGTTCAGAAACCAAAGCTTGGTCTATGACCTGACGAATTGTTGTTTCAATTTCTTCATCGGTTCTACCTGAACCGGTACCATCAAACTTAGCTAAGCGTGCTTTTACGGCTTGAAAAAATGAAACTTCATCTTTCACGTCCATGGCCTGCTCATGCGGAACGGCAATCGCAAAGGCTTTGGATAGGGCAGTTACTTCATTGATGTATCGTTTCTTGCCATCTTCCAGTCCGAGAATATGTTCTTCGGCTGCCAGAATCATAGATAGTTTCTGACCCGTTTCGGCTTGGAAATAGTCTTCATAAGGAAATCCGCTGTACATCTGAGAAACCACTTCCAGTTTTTCGAGCATCAATTCAACTGCTTGGGCTTGGGCAATGGTTGGGTCGCCTTTTCCACCTGCATCTGAATAGAACGAAAGTGCTTTTTTCAAATCCGAAGCAATGCCCAAATAATCGACGACTAAACCACCTGGCTTGTCTTTGTACACTCGATTTACCCTTGCAATAGCTTGCATCAGGTTATGACCTTTCATCGGTTTGTCGATGTAAAGCGTATGCATGCTTGGTGCATCAAAACCTGTAAGCCACATATCCCGAACAATCACAAGTTTCAGTTCATCATCCGGGTCTTTCATTCGGTCGGCAAGCGTTCTTCTTTGTTGCTTGGTGGTGTGGTGTTTGGCGATTTTCGGGCCATCCGAAGAGGACGAAGTCATCACGACTTTAATCACGCCTTTGTCTAAATCATCTGAATGCCACTCGGGTTTTAGCTTGATGATTTCCTCATACAAGTCAGCGGCAATCCTTCTGGACATGGCGACAATCATTCCTTTGCCTTCAAAAACTTCTTGGCGTTGGTCAAAATGCTGAATGATGTCATTGGCTACATTCTTGATTCTGTTTTCACTGCCGATTAAGGCTTCCAACTGAGTCCATTTGGCTTTGGCTTTTTGAGTTTCAGTGAGTTCTTCGCCGTCCAACTCATCATCCAGTTCCTCAACCAGCTTTTTGCCTTCTTCACTCAGGTTCACTTTCGCCAATCGGCTTTCGTAATAAATGCGAACCGTTGCTCCGTCTTCTACTGCTTGAGCAATGTCATAAACATCAATGTAGTTTCCGAAAACGGCAGGGGTGTTTACATCCGTGCTTTCAATGGGTGTTCCTGTAAAACCAATGTAGGTGGCATTGGGCAAGGCATCACGCATGTACTTGGCAAATCCATACACCGTTTTCTTACCAATCACATTTCCATGCTCATCCTTTTCATCAACTGTTTTGGCTTTGAAACCGTATTGCGTTCGGTGGGCTTCATCGGCAATCACCACAATGTTTTCTCGTTCCGAAAGCGTTTCATACACATTGCCTTCTTCGGGTGAGAATTTTTGAATGGTGGTAAAAATCACACCTCCTGAAGCAACTTTTAGTTTTTCCTTTAAGTCGTTTCGGTTTTCTATCTGCTTCGGTTCTTGTCGTAATAGCTGAGTGGAAGAAGCAAAAGTGTCAAAGAGTTGGTCGTCCAAATCGTTTCTGTCGGTAATGACAACAACGGTGGGGTTGTCCAAGGCCAACACAATTTTACCAGTGAAGAACACCATGGAAAGCGATTTACCGCTTCCTTGGGTATGCCAAACCACACCGCCTTTACGGTCACCTTTCGGTTGAGACTTCACACCTGCCACACCATAACTTTCAGGCGATTCCTGCACAAAATTCCCCTCCTCTGGAGGGGTGCCTGAAAGGCGGGGTGGTTCTTCTACTTGTAATGCAGGATGTCTATCAAGCATCTCCATCACCTCATCCATCCGTTTCATAACATCATTTACGAGAATGTGTATGACCGTCAATCCGAGTGATTCCAAATAAGCATCTCGCTCCGCATCATATTCCACTTTATCATCATGACTACTGCCATCAATTTCAATGACTACATTACAATTGGCACAGTAGAAGTCTACGATATAATTACCGATTATTTTTTGACGGTCAAAGTCATAGCCTTTGAATTGTTGACGTTTAACCTGATTCCAGAACAGCACCTCGGAAAGGTTTCCAGCCTTTCTCAGTTCTTTGGCGCGTTCTTTCAATTTGGGGTTGTAAGGAAGGCTTAAGTAGTTCTTGGAGTTTCGAGATATTTCTTGGACTCTTGGGTTTGGGACCACCCCGGTCTGCGACCACCCCTCCTTGGGAGGGGAATTGACTACACCGTCAGACTGCGTCTTCCACCCCTTCAAAGAAGGGGAATAACCTGTCGCTCTCATAGCAGATTCCACCGCTCGGTTCACGGCATAGTATTGATGATAAGCGGCTAATTTTTTGACTGTTGAAATGGTGGTTACGCCAGTTTTCGCATCTTCCTTTTTCGATTTTTCAAACAC
>JAGRJP010000146.1:557-21773 GCA_020442665.1 Lysobacterales bacterium | reverse complement strand
TTTCGGTTTTAGAATGAGTTTAACTCTTTGGTTTTGAGCTTTAACGCCTTTGATTTCTTTGGTTTTGAGATTCATGGTGATTTTTTCACCACTCATTTCGCCTTGGATTTTGCTTTTGATGGATACATTGCCAGTCATAATAAGCATGTCATCTTTCACCATGAAGTCAATTTTATTGGCGACAACTTCTAACTTCCCAAATTCTGTATCTATGAATTGTTCCATTTCTACAGGATTGCCGGTGAGCTCAATCTTTGTGATTCCATCTTTGTTATTGTGTACGATAGCTTCATCAGAACTGACTTTTAGAGTTCCTTGTTCGATACTGATGTTACCCCAGTATTTTATTTGGCTCAGTCCGTCCTTAATCTCAGGTAAATTAATAAAGTTATCACCCAAAAGTACAAAATCAGCATCTTTGTCTGATTTTAAAGCCTGAATTTGCGAGCTGAATATCATCAGAACAATCAATAAGAGAAAGATAAATTTATTGTGTTTTTGATGATTTGTATATTGCTTTGACATTGTCATTGACCTCTAAAATTTCTTTTTTCATATCCAGTTTGGCAATCTCGCCGGACATGGTAAATGGTGTCTGTTGAAAAACGATTCCATTATTAGTGTATGCAGTGCTATTATCAAGTTTTACTAATAAACTGTTAGCAGTAAAACTGGATTTTTTATCTCCAAGTATTGATGAAGCCTTCAACTCTTCGGTAAAATTAATTTCATTGGTTTTATTGTTATATTCGGCTTTTTCCGAAAAAATTTGCCAATGTTGCTTGGCATCGTCATACGTCCACATCTTTGGTTTCGATATCAATATCAACTCTGAATCAGTGTAACGAATTAACCCTGGCGAGGTGAATTTACCAACCAATTTACCACTCTCGTCAGTAATTTTTAATTCCAGATTCTCAACCGAATAGCCTTTTGTGAACGGTTTGTTGGATTTCTGTTTTTCCAGATTAAAGAATATTTGCCATATAGAGTAAATTAATATGGCAAGAACCAGAAATAGTAAAATATGTTTTTGTTGTCTTGTCATTTACTATTGATGCAAAATCGAAAAATCATCAATTTTATCTTGTGCGGTTAATAATAAATCACAAACCTCTCGTCCGGCTCCTTGTCCACCTTTGTTTTTGGTGATTAGTTTAGCAGCCGATTTGGCTGAATCATGAGCATCGGCAACGGCAATTGGTAGAATACATTGTTTCATAATTGGCAAATCAATAACGTCATCTCCGACATAGGCAACTTGGGTATGAGCGAGTTTGAGCGCATCCAACAAATTGTGATATGTTTCCAGTTTGTTCATTCGACCCTGGTAAACGTGATTAATTCCCAGATTTTTCATTCGATTCGCCACAATTGAAGAAGTTCTTCCGGTAATTATTGCTACTGTTATATCCGTTTTGGCTAGCCACGATAATCCCAAACCATCTTTAACATTGAACTTTTTTATTTCACGCCCTTCATCGGTGAAATAAATTCCTCCATCCGTTAATACTCCATCAACATCGAAAATGACGAGTTTGATGTTTTTTGCAATGTTTAAAATTTCCTGAGGGTACTCCACTAAACAACCCCGGCCTTGAGTAAATCATGAATGTTTAATGCACCGATTAGGTGGTTTGTATCATCAACCACCAACAGGCTGTGAATATTGTATTGCTCCATAAGCTGAGCTGCCGAAACAGCTAAACTATTGGATTTAATCGTGATTGGATTCAGAGTTGCCACCTCTTCGATATTGGTATTTTGAATATCAACTTGTTCATCAAAGGCACGGCGTAAATCACCATCAGTAAAAATTCCTTTTACGGTGTTTTTATCGTCAACAATTGCCGTCATTCCAAGACGTTTTTTGGTGATTTCAAAGAGTGCTTCTTTAATATTTGTGCCGACATTTACTTTTGGGATTTCATCCCCGGTTCTCATCAAATCATCAATTTTGAGCAAAAGCCTTTTACCCAAAGAGCCTGCCGGATGAGAACGTGCAAAATCTTCTTCGGTAAAACCTCTGAGCTTGAGCAAAGTAACAGCTAAAGCATCTCCAAGAACTAAAGTAGTCGTTGTGCTTGTTGTCGGTGCTAATCCCAAAGGACAAGCCTCTTCGCCAACAGCAATGGATAAGTGAACATCTGACAGTTTTGCTAAAGTTGATTCCGGGTTGCCGGTTATTGCAATAGTTGGAACGCCCATGCGTTTGATAACCGGAAGTATACTTAAAATTTCATCGGTTTCACCGGAATTTGAAACACAAATAATTGTATCATTTTTGGTTATCATTCCTAAATCACCGTGGCTGGCTTCACCTGGATGAACAGAAAAGGCTGGTGTTCCGGTTGATGCTAAAGTCGCTGAAATTTTATTGCCGATATGGCCGGATTTACCCATGCCAATAACAATCACATGTCCTTGGCAATTAAGCAATAAACCAATAGCTTGAATAAAGTCATCACCAAATTGCAATTGAAGTTTGTCCAGAGCATTTTTTTCCGTTGAAACAACCTGTCGGGCGAGTTCAAGTATCTCAGTTTGGACTTCTGTTTTATATATCATGCAACTGATCTCATATACAACCAAACCATATAAGCTAAATAACTGGCAACGAATAAATATCCATAGAAGCGAGGAATTGGTTTGTTTTTGGATACATAGACCATAGATAATACCAGCAATGCGAAAGTTAAATCAAGCATTACCAGATATTCTGTTTGTAGAAAATCTGCCGGCATTTCATAAGATTTAATGGTGGCACTGATGCCTAAGACACCAAGCAAATTAAACATATTTGAGCCGAGTATGTTTCCCAATGCCAAATCGTGTTCATTTTTACGCATGCAGGCAATTGTGGCAGAAAGCTCAGGCAGTGACGTTCCCAATGCAACGATAGTTAAGCCGATTGCTACATCCGACATTCCCATAATTTTTGCAATAATCGTTGCACCATCAACAATAAGCATGGATGCAACCGGTAGCATGATGATACCAAAAGCCAACCATAACAAAGCAGCTGTTTTTGATACATCTTGCGGAATTTCTGCTTCAAATTCTTTCTGAAGAATGTCTTTTTCTTTCGATTGTTTCAAGCCCAGCCATGCCATCCACACGGTCATTGATAGCACAGACGCCAAAAGAATGATACCATCCATTCGGCTTTGTTCACCATCCCACATTAGCATCAATACAAATAATGAAATCACCAACAACATTGGTAATTCGCGTTTAATGGTTGCAGATGCAATTAAAAGCGGTGTTACGGCTATTCCGACACCTAAGACCAGGGCAATATTTGCAATATTTGAACCGACTGCATTTCCTAATGCCAATCCGGGATTTCCTTTCATCGCAGCAATTGCAGAAACCACCATTTCGGGCGCAGAGGTTCCAAAGCCAATGATAATCAGTCCAACTACCATACTGGAAACCCCAAGGTAACCGGCCGTGGCAGCTGCACCAAGTATGAATTTATCAGCAGAGTAAATTAAAAGGATAAGCCCAAATATCAGATAGGCTATTGCTTCAATCATTAAAACACACCATAAAAATTAAATTTTCGCTATTCCAACCAGCCATTATAAAATATAATGTGGGGCTTTTGAAACAAGAATCAATCTTATCTGGTATTTAAGCATAAGAATGTTCTAACGACGGAATTATTCATGGAACCATCACAAATTGAAGAACTGATTGCAGCACATATTAATTGTGACTATGTCAAAGTCGAAAGTAATGATAACAGGCATTATCAAGCAGTTATCGTTTCAAAAGAGTTTGAAGGAAAAATAAAAATCAGTCGTCATCGTTTGGTTTATTCAGCATTGGGCGATTCCATGCAAAATGCCATTCATGCTTTCAGCTTTCAGGCTTATACTCCTGAAGAGTACAACAAAATCGCTTAAATCATGGAAAAAATAGTCATCAAAGGTGGAAAAGCACTCAATGGAACTGTAACGGCATCCGGCGCGAAGAATGCCGTTTTGCCAATAATTGCCGCCAGTATTGTTGGATCAGGAACATCAATAATTAAAAATGTACCGCATCTTGAAGATGTAACCACCATGAATGAACTACTTATTCAGATGGGCGTGGATTTAACGATAAACGACACAACCAACATCGAAATTTGTGCCGATCATATTACCAACCCAAAAGCTCCTTATGAGATTGTAAAAACCATGAGAGCATCAATTTTGGCTCTTGGTCCTTTACTTACTAAATATGGCAGAGCCGAGGTTTCACTACCCGGAGGTTGTGCAATCGGCGCCCGACCAGTGGATATTCATCTGAAAGGACTCGAGGCTATGGGTGCCGAAATTCATGTCGAAAACGGCTATATCATTGCTAAAGCCGACCGACTGAAAGGTTGTCAATACTATATGGATAAAGTGACGGTTACCGGTACGGAAAATTTGCTAATTGCCGCTACTTTGGCTGAAGGTGAAACCATTCTTGAAAACTGTGCGACAGAACCTGAAGTGGTTGATTTGACAAAATATCTCCTCAATATGGGAGCAAAAATTGAAGGAATAGGGACGTCTGTTTTGAAAATCACCGGCGTTGATAAACTTTATGGTTGTGAACATGTAGTTATACCGGACCGGATTGAAATTGGCACATTTTTAGTTGCAGCAGCAGCTACCGGTGGCAAAATTACAGTAAATAAGGTGGTTCCTCATGATTTGGAATCTGTTCTTATAAAACTTCGTGAGTCCGGTGCAGAAATTACCGTTACAGAAGACTCAGTTTCTTTGAATATGCATGGTGAACGCCCCAAACCGGTAAACATCAACACAGCTCCACATCCCGCTTTTCCAACCGATATGCAGGCACAGTTTTGTAGTTTGAATGCAATCGCATCAGGTTATTCAATTGTGACTGAGAATTTATTTGAAAATCGTTTTATGCACATCAATGAATTGGTTCGGATGGGAGCGGATATTACCGTTTCCCATAATCAGGCTGTTATTCATGGTGTCGAAAGATTAAATGGAGCACCAACCACGGCAACCGACTTAAGAGCATCTGCAAGTCTGGTTATTGCTGGTTTGGTCGCTGAAGGCATATCTGAAATCTACGATATTCACTTTATCGATCGTGGCTATGAGGTGATTGAGGAAAAGCTCAGCCAACTCGGTGCAGATATTAAAAGAGTTTCGTATTAACTCTCTATTTTTACAACATTAACTCCTTATTCTTTCAATGATACTTAATTGTTTCATTTGCTGATTACAAAATAAGTATTCCTATTTGAAAGTTGCGATTCTTCGATATAACAAGGATAATGGCGGATATCTATTGAAACTTGGAAAATTTCGTAATATGAAATCCACATTATTTTTAATTCTCACTTTGTTGCTAATTTCATGCCAGAAACAACAGAGCGAAGACAAAATTATCACAGGTTATATAGAAGAGGAACTGCGTTTAATTGCTTCTCCACAATCAGGTTGGATTATTGAAAGCGATATTGTGGAAGGAAATAGAATTCAACCGGGGCAACTGTTATTTCGATTGGATAATGAAAACCAAGTCAATGAAGTTAAAATCCTTGAAAAAAATCTTGAAGCAGCAAAAGCCGGAATCACTGACTTGCAAAAAGGTGTGCGCCCCGATGAATTGAAAAGTATCAAAGCTCAATTACAGGAAGCCCAATCGCGTTTTGAATTGGCAAAAAATGAACTAGTTCGAGCAGAAAAATTATTTAAAAAGGGACTTTTAGATGAATCTAAACTGGATACTGCCAAATCGAATAAAGATGTTATTGCAGCACAAATAAAATCTTTGCAGAGTAAACTCAATCTAGCGCAATTAGGAGCGAGGCCGGATCAAATAATACAAGCGCAAGCTCAGGCTGAATCGATAGTCTCGCAATTGAGTATTGCCAAGTACAATTTGTCTCAGCGTGATGTTTACAGTAGTGTAAGCGGAGTTGTTAAAGAGGTTTTGTACCATAAAGGTGAGTATGTTCAATCAACATCGATAGTTCTTAAGGTGCAACTTCCGGATATGAATAAAGTGAGATTCTACATTCCGCAATCAGAGCTTGTTAATGTAAGTTTGAATCAAAAAATATCAGTTTCAGCCGATGGAATGAGCCAGCCGGTTGAAGCAAGAGTCAGTTACATTTCCGAATCCGCTGAATTCACTCCTCCTGTTATTTATAGTAATGAGTCCAGAGATAAACTGGTGTTTTTAGTTGAGGCTCGTTTGTCAGCAGATTCTTCATTGCATGCCGGTTTGCCGGTGGATATTAAACTGTGAGCGAAGATTTTCATGATAGCAACTCTCTGGCAATTGATGTCAAAGGGCTGGTCAAAGACTTCAATGGCAAGATTGTTGTTAATGGAGTTGATATCAAAATGCCACTTGGACAAGTTTGGGGGTTTCTGGGTCCAAATGGTTCGGGTAAAACAACCACAATTCGTATGCTTTGCGGATTATTGAAGCCGACCGCCGGTTCAGGTACTTGTTTAGGCTTCGATATAATTAATGAATCCGATAAAATTAAAAAATTAACTGGTTACATGACTCAAAAGTTTTCCTTTTGGAAGGATTTAACCATTCGGGAGAATCTTGAGTTTGTAGGTCGTCTTTACAATAGCAAAAATCTCAAACAATTAGTCGATGAAACACTGGAATCGTTAGGACTTCAACATCGGCAATCACAACTTGCAGGAAACTTATCCGGTGGATGGAAGCAACGGATGGCTTTGGCAGCAGTCACCATGCATTCTCCTAAATTGTTGTTACTGGATGAGCCAACTGCGGGAGTTGACCCTTTGGCAAGACGCGAATTCTGGGATCAGATACATACTTTATCAAATAAAGGTTTAACTGTACTGGTTTCAACGCATTACATGGATGAAGCGGAACGATGTGACCAAATTGTCTATCTGGCTCATGGGAATCTCATTACTCAGGGATCGGTTCGGGATGTGATTAAGGAGTCCGGACTTGTCACCTATAAAGGGCAGGGTGAAAATATTCGTCAGTTAGCTCCATATTTCAAAAATATTTCCGGAATCGAACATGTAGCATATTTTGGAAATGCTTTGCACATTAGTAGCCCTGATTCTAATGAGCTTGAACAAGCAATCAAAAACAGCCAAAAATCGTATTCTGAATCATTAAATATTCATTGGGAAAAAATTGAACCTAGTCTTGAAGATACGTTTATATCGTTAATGCTGAAATCCGGTACAGATCAGAGGAAGTATTGATATGGAGGTTTTGAACAAATTCAGACACATTAGTGCGATTCTCCGTAAGGAGTTTATTCAAATGTCGCGTGATAAAATGACATTCGCCATGATGCTTGTGATTCCGCTAATGCAACTGATTTTATTTGGTTTTGCAATTAACACCGACCCTAAAAACTTACCAACAGCAATTTATTCAGAAGAATCAACACTTTTTGTACGAAGTATTATCAGTGGTTTTGAGGCATCGGGTTTTTATGATGTGAAGTATAAATCTTCAAGTCCTGCTGAAAATTCACAATTATTGGAGGAAGGTGAAGTTGCCTTTGCTATTCATATCCCTGCTGGATTTTCTGCTAATTTAATCAAAGGTTTACGACCGCAAATCCTACTGGAGGCAGATGCATCAGACCCCGCAGCAGCTTCAAACGCGGTAGCCGGAGTGAACCAGATTGTCAATCAGGCTCTAAGACATGACTTAAAAGGAAGTTTGAGTTCTTTGAACCAAAAACCGGCCCCGGTCGAAGTTATTGTTCACCGTCTATATAATCCCGAAGGCAAGTCTCAATATAACATTGTCCCTGGTCTTTTGGGTGTTATTCTGACAATGACTTTGGTTATGATTACATCAATGGCAATGACTCGAGAAGCTGAAACCGGAACATTAGAGAACTTGCTAGCCATGCCAGTGAAACCTGTTGAGGTGATGATTGGTAAAATTATTCCTTATGTGGTTATTGGCATCGTCCAAACAGTTGTCATATTATTGGCTGCTCACTATGTTTTCTCTGTCCCGTTTGTCGGTAATATGATGAGTTTAATTATTGTTGTTGTTATTTTCATATTAACTAATCTGACTCTAGGTTTTACTTTTTCAACGGTTGCACGAACCCAAATGCAAGCTATGCAGTTGACATTCTTCTTCTTTCTGCCATCTATTCTACTTTCCGGTTTTATGTTTCCGTTTCGTGGAATGCCAATCTGGGCACAAACTATCGGTGAAATTTTACCTTTGACTCATTTTTTAAGAATAATCCGCGGAATTATGCTGAAAGGCAGTGGAATATTCCAGTATCCTCAGGATGTGATGGCATTATTGGCTTTTACATTTGTTGTTGGAATTATTGCTGTTAAAAGATATCGCCAAACTTTAGACTGATTGAATCTAAAATTATTGAGAATGATTCCTTTTTAGATTATATACTCTAAAAAATCATCTTAGGATTAATCACAAGTGTTAATAAAGAGGGTGGTGCTATGAAACGCTTGGGATTGATATTTTTATCAACTTTTTTACTTTCTGATTGCAGTTATCTTGAAAGTTCGGGAGATGCTTTTATCTCGCCGTTAAATGCTATTCAACTGACATCTGAATCAGAGTCAAATTCACAGATTGGTGAATTTCAAATGCAGATAAAGTCAATTGATAATATTCAACGAATGACATTTCTTAATTCGGAATTGGATTCAAAAGATCAGCGGAATTTAACAATTGCAATCAGACCGCGAGCTGTTCAGCAATTAACTAAAAAATACGGTGATAAACTGCAAGAGCAATTGCTTAATAGTGAAATTAAAGTTAGCGGAGAAGCAAAACGCCAAAAAATCTGGGTATTGCATAGGAATTTAAACACCGGGCAATATTATTATCAGACTAAGGTGTTTGTAAAATCGGCTGATCAGATTAGTTTTTTGTAGTTTTTCCGGTTGTTTGCGGATAAATCCAACCGGATATCAGACCTCCGGAAGTGTTTTCGGACATTCCCGGTTCGATGTCAAGGATCTGGTAATAGCCGTTGGTTTTGAAAAGACTGATTTTGCGAGAATAGGATTCCGGATTTTGCCAGAGTTTGTTGTTGTAATTTTCCTCTGCGAGAGCAATCCATCCTTGTTGTTCATCGATATCAACGACAACTGCAACATGGCCGTGACGCCAAAGTGGGTTATTTCTATCTGGATAATAAACCAACAAATCTCCTTTCTTGGGTGCAATTCTAGCTGTTCCGTTAATTGAACGGGCTAGGGGAAAGTTTTCATTGGTTCTAATATTTTTGCCTTCTTCGAGATAAATGATCTCATGAGCACTATCAATACTGCCAAAAGTGATGCCATTGTTAATCATCCACCAACGTCTTGCGTATTCAACGCATTGGTAAACCAATCCAATGTAATATAAATTCTTATCCTTGGGGTTCTCAGCATGAATAGTGACTTCATTTGTTGCCAGATTAAGAAATGAAAACTCAGGATATATGCATTGTGACTGACAATTTGAATAGGCTTTTACGCCCTGAGATTCTCCTAATGCTGTTCCAAAATCATTGACACAATTGTTACTACACATTTGCTTACCTTGTTCGAACATGGATTGGTTTTGTTCGGTTGTAAATGGTTCAGGTTTGTCGATTAATCCATAACCATCGGTTGCAATACTTTGTGCCAATAATGAAGTTGAAAACAGAATCAGGAGGGATAATTTCATTTTTTATTTCCCATTAAAATTTGCTTTTCTTTTTTCCAAAAACGCCTGTGTTCCTTCTTTCATATCTTCGGTTGCGCATGTGACAGCAAAGGCCTTGGCTTCATAATCCAAACCTTCCGGTAATGAGCATTCAGCACCGTGATTGATTGAATCAATGATACACTGCATTGCAATTGGAGCAGAATAGGTTAGTTGTTTTGCCATTTTTGCAACAGTTTCAGCCAATTCGTTTTGTGGTACAACCAAATTAACCAAACCAATTTCGTAAGCTCTTTGAGCATTAATCATGTTTCCAAGTAAATTCATTTCCAAGGCTCGACCTTTTCCAACCAAACGCACCAGTCTTTGAGTTCCTCCAAATCCCGGAATCACACCAAGTTTGATTTCCGGTTGTCCGAACATCGCATTCTCGGAAGCGACACGAATATGGCAGGACATAGCAAGTTCACAACCACCACCTAAGGCAAAGCCATTAACGGCAGCGATTACCGGTTTGCCTGATTGTTCGATGGTATTCATCACTTTTTGACCATAACTGGCAAACTTCATTCCAGTGACGGCGTTGGCTTTAGCTAGTTCGGAAATATCTGCTCCGGCTATAAATGACTTTTCTCCACTACCGGTAATTATTATTGCAGCAACATTCTCATCAGTTTGAGCGTTGTTGATTGCTTCTTCAATTTCTTTTAAGGTTTTTTGATTTAGGGCATTGAGTTTTTCAGGTCTATTGACTGTTAGTGTTAAGATATTGTTATTTGTTTCTAAAAGGATGTTTTCCATTATTTGAAGTCTCAATTATTTAACCGTCATATTGTATCAATTATTGAACTGAATAGCTGTATTTATGTCTATAGGAGTTGTGAATATTCGTGCTGTAGCATAGAATACGCAACTTCAAAAATTATCAACATTGAGGAAAAATGATGAATTTTAAAATTTTATTAGCTGTATTGATGGTGATTTTTGCCGGTTTGGCAAAGTCTCAAAATGCAGAACCAACTTTTGATAAAAAGAAAGCCAGTTATGCAATCGGCTACCGTATGGGAATTGAATTTGCCGGCAGACAAGGAACTGAATTTGAACTGGATGTTGAAGAAGCAATCAAGGGTATCAGAGACTCAGCAGCTAAAAAAGACCCTGCAGTTTCAAAAGAGGATATGGTGCTGAATGTTCAAGGATATGAAAAGAAAATGCAGATGAAACAAATGGAAATGTACAAAAAACTAGCGGATGAAAACAAAAAGCGTAGTGATGGATTTTTAGCAGAAAATCGTAAGAAAAAAGGCATTAAAGAGCTTCCATCAGGGGTTCAGTACAGAGTGATCGAAGATGGTGTTGGTAATCATCCAACGATGGATAGCGAAGTCACAATTCACTACAGAGGTTCTCTCATTGGCACTGAAGATGTGAATAACTATCAGGAATTTGACAGTACATTCATAAGAGGCGAACCAAGAACGCTGAAAGTAAGTGAAGGCTTAAAAGGTTGGCAGGAAATTTTACCTTTAATGAGACCGGGCGGAAAATGGCAAGTTTATATTCCACCTGAGTTGGGATTCGGTATCAGAGGGCAAAGTCCAATTGGTCCAAATGAAGTTTTAGTTTTTGACATCACTTTGTTGAGCATCAATAAATAAGAACCAGCTAGAATTGATTCATACGGGGCGGATTATTCATGCCCCGTTTTTTTATGTTAAAACCAGAAAATAAACAGAACCTCTATCAGAACCTGAAAGCCAGATTAAAAACAGATTTGATTCCGACAGAAATTTGGCAGGCTTCAGGGCATGATGAATTGCTTCCGGCAGCAGTATTAGTTCCACTGTTCTGGAAAAATGATGAACTTCATATCCTGTTGACCAAAAGATCTGAGAGTTTAAAAAAGCATTCAGGACAAGTGAGCTTCCCCGGTGGTCGGTTTGATAAAGAAGATTTGACAATCAGACAGGCTGCAATCAGAGAAACTCGTGAAGAAATTGGGATTGCAGAAGAACACATCAATGTAGTTGGATATCTGGATGATGTGCAGACAGCTTCAGGTTTTTATGTAACTCCCTTTGTAGCTGTTTTGGATGATAATTTTTCAATAACAAGAAACACAAGCGAAGTATCTGAAGTTTTTTCAGTTCCATTTCAATACTTTGCTGAGGAAAGTAATCGCAGTAAACATACAGCGAAATATAAAGGACAAAATGTGAATTACTATGTATATCCACATCAAAAGCATACAATTTGGGGCGTTACCGCAGAAATTATCGTAAAATTAGTCGATAAAATCATTGAATAGAATTATTTATATTAAGCAACAATGACAGCAAAAATCAAAGGAAAACTATTTATTAAAACTCATGGCTGCCAGATGAATGAATATGATTCATCTAAAATGCATGATGTTTTACATGATACTCATGAGCTCACATTAACTGAGAACGAAGATGAGGCGGATGTTATATTGCTGAACACTTGTTCCATTCGAGAAAAGGCACAAGAAAAAGTTTTTTCACAACTTGGCAGGTGGAGAAAACTTAAAGACAAAAATCCGAACCTTATCATCGGGGTGGGCGGATGTGTCGCTTCACAGGAAGGTGAGAATATTTTAAAAAGAGCTCCGTATGTAGATATGGTTTTCGGACCACAAACACTTCACAGATTACCCAAAATGCTTGATGCGGTACAGTCTGAACATAAGGCTCAACTTGATATTAGTTTTCCTGAAATTGAAAAATTTGATAACCTCCCTGAACCTAAAAAGGAAGGAGCTTCGGCTTTTGTTTCAATCATGGAAGGTTGCAGTAAATATTGTACATTTTGTGTGGTTCCATACACACGTGGAGAAGAAGTTTCCAGACCATTGGACAGTGTATTGGCAGAAGTGATGGAACTTTCATTACAAGGTGTTAAAGAAATTAATTTACTGGGACAAAACGTAAATGCCTATAGGGGAACAACTCATGAAGGAGATGTTGCAGATTTAGCGGATTTAATTCATTATGTAGCAGCCATTGACGGAGTAGAAAGAATACGTTTCACGACATCACATCCTGTTGAATTTACCGATGCTTTAATTGAGGCTTATGCTCATGAGCCCAAATTGGCCAATTATTTGCACTTACCGGTACAAAGTGGTTCGGACAGAATTTTATCAGCCATGAAACGCGGCCACACAGCATTGGAATATAAACAAAAAATTCGCAAACTCAGAGAAGTTCGTCCCGATATTAGTTTGTCATCCGATTTTATTGTTGGATTTCCAGGGGAGACGGACAAGGATTTTGCTGCAACCATGAAATTGATTAACGATATTAAGTTTGATCAGAGTTACAGTTTTATTTATTCCAAACGCCCCGGAACTCCGGCAGCTAACATTGAAGATGAAGTCCCAATGTCGGTCAAGAAAGAAAGATTGCAAATTTTGCAGGAAACTATTAACGGATTTGCCGCTGAAATTTCACAACAAATGGTCGGAACAACTCAAAGAGTTTTGGTCGAGGGAGTTTCCAAGAAAGATCCTAAGCAACTGGCTGCAAGAACTGAAAATAACAGAGTTGTAAACTTCGATGGTAATCCACGTTTGATTGGCAGTATGATAGATTTGGAAATCACCGAGGCTTATCGCAACTCATTACAAGGGAAAATAATAATTAATGACTGAAGTCCAAAATACTATTAAAACGATTGAAATCGAAGATGTAAACAATGGTGTTCTTGCCAATTTATACGGATTTCAGGATGAACATTTAAAACTTCTGGCTAAAAAAACTCAAACTAAGATAAATGCTCGAGGAAATCACCTGCAAATCGAAGGTGAAGAAGAAAACATTTCTGTCGTTGAAAGTTGCCTTCAATTAATGTTGGATGAAGCTGTTAATGAGTCCCTAAATCTTGAAATGGTTCATATTATTGTTCAGGGAAACTATCAAAATACACAAACCGAAAAAGACTCTCAGGCCGATTTTTCTGAAGTGACAATCCAAACCCGCAAAGGAGCAATTGTCGGGCGTTCACTGAATCAAAAACTCTATCTGCACAATATCGTCACGCATGATATAAATTTCGGAATTGGTCCAGCCGGAACAGGAAAAACTTATCTGGCTGTTGCCTGTGCTGTAGATGCAATATTGAACCAGCAAGTTCAAAGAATTATTCTCGTCAGACCGGCGGTGGAAGCCGGCGAAAGGCTTGGTTTTTTACCCGGTGATTTATCCGAAAAAGTCGATCCTTATCTTCGTCCTCTCTATGACGCATTGTATGAAATGTTGGGAGTGGAGAAGGTCGAGCGGATGTTGGAGAAAAACATTATTGAAGTCGCACCACTAGCATTTATGCGTGGACGGACGTTAAACAACGCATTTGTCATTTTGGATGAAGCTCAGAATACAACAATTGAACAAATGAAAATGTTTTTAACTCGTACTGGTTTCGGAACGACTGTTGTCGTTACAGGTGATGTCACTCAGGTTGATTTAAAACCCGGACAAACTTCAGGTCTAAAGCATGCTATTGAAGTGTTGAAAGAAGTCCATGATATTAGTTTCAGCTGGTTTGAATCGAAAGACGTGGTGCGACACAATTTGGTTCAAAAAATCATTAATGCCTATGAGGCTTTTCCAAAATAAACTTGATAACCTTAAAAACAAGAAAAGCCTGCACCATTCGATGCAGGCTTTTGAACATAGAAGCGACTATACTTCTTTAGGGATTCTGATGGATTCAACCAAATCCTGAATTTCCTGCGGTGGCTCTTCAGTGACTTTGCTGACGACCAATGCAACGACAAAGTTAAAAATCATTCCTAATGAGCCTATGCCCTCAGGGGAAATTCCAAACCACCAGTTATCGGCATTATTTAATTCCAAATGCATGAATTTGAAATAAATGATGTAGCTCAATGTGAACACAATACCAACAATCATGCCTGCAACTGCTCCGGTTTTATTGACTCTTTTGTTGAAAATACCAAGTAAGATTGCCGGGAATAGTGATGAGGCTGCGAGACCAAAAGCAAGTGCCACCACCTGAGCGACAAATCCCGGTGGATTAGCTCCAAGATATCCCGCTATTAGAATGGCTACAGCTGCTGATACACGACCAATAAACAGTTCTTTTTTCTCAGAGATTTCAGGAGCAATTATACCTTTCACCAAATCATGAGAGATTGAAGAGGATATAACCAATAACAATCCGGCAGCAGTTGAAAGTGCGGCAGCAATACCACCGGCGGCAATCAATGCGATGACCCAGTTTGGAAGTTGAGCAATTTCCGGATTTGCCAGAACCATGATGTCTCTGTCAACTTTCAGCTCGTTGCCTTTCCAACCATAACTGTCAGCTTTCGCTTTGAAAGATTCGTTCTTGTCATTGTAATATTGAATCCGGCCATCACCATTTTTATCATCAAATGTTAAGAGACCAGTTTTTTCCCAAGTTGCAAACCATGAAGGTTTGTCGGAATATTTTAAATTGCCATCCACTGCACCAACTTCACCAGGTTGAATCGTATTTATTAAGTTCAGTCTCGCTAGTGAACCTACTGCAGGAGCTGTGGTGTAAAGAATTGCAATGAATAATAACGCCCAACCAGCTGATTTTCTGGCATCACTCACTTTAGGAACTGTGAAGAATCGAACAATCACATGAGGTAAACCGGCTGTTCCAACCATTAAAGCAGCAGTTATGAATAATAAGTCTGTTGTGCTTTTGGAACCGGCAGTGAAAGCATTAAATCCTAACATTGTGACAATTTCATCGAGTTTTGCCAGTAAGGAAATATCCTGACCTGCTAAATTGCTTCCAAATGCCAGTTGTGGAATAGGATTACCGGTAATTTGAACGGAGATAAAAATTGCCGGAACCATATAAGCAAAAATCAATACACAATATTGAGCAACCTGAGTGTAAGTAATACCTTTCATACCACCTAGAACAGCATAAAAGAACACAATTCCCATACCAATAATCAATCCGGTAAGTATTTCTACCTCCAAAAATCTGGAAAATACAATGCCGACACCACGCATTTGCCCGGCGACATATGTGAAAGAAATAATAATCAAACAGATTACGGCTACCACTTTTGCGGTTTTGGAATAATATCGGTCACCAATAAATTCAGGAACAGTAAACTTTCCGAATTTCCTCAGATAAGGAGCCAGTAACAAAGCAAGGAGCACATAACCACCGGTCCATCCCATTAAATAAACTGATGAATCATATCCTGCAAATGAAATAATACCTGCCAGAGAAATAAATGATGCGGCAGACATCCAGTCAGCGGCAGTTGCCATACCATTAGCAATCGGATGAACACCTTTCCCGGCAACATAAAAATCACCGGTTGAGCGTGCTTTTGCCCAAATTGCAATAGCGATATAGAGTATGAATGATGCGACAACAACAACAATAGTTAAAGTTTTTAAATCCATTGTTAATCCTCCACACCGTATTTCTTATCGAGTGTATTCATTTTTTTTGCATACACGAAGATAAGTATCAGATAAACATACATTGAACCTTGCTGAGCAATCCAAAAACCGAGTTTGAAACCACCAAACTGGATGGTGTTGAGCTGATCAACTAGCACAATTCCCAAGACGTATGAAACAATAAACCAAATTGATAAAAGCAATCCCATGAGTTTGAGATTGGCTTTCCAATAGGCTTCGCGATTTTCTTTTGAAGACATAAATGAACCCTCTTACATTTTTAGTGCTTTCAATATATCAGAATCGTTTGATGAAATAACTTATACTTTGGTATAGGTTACTGTGAGAAATTTGTTCAATCGATTATACTTGTTAGTCTCAAAGAGAAGCCGAATAGGGGAAAATGGTTAACAGCAAAGTGATTTATCTGGCTTTTTTCATATACATGTCCTTGATGTATATTGTTGCCACTTGGGGTGATAAGCAGGATTTAAGCCGGAAAAAAATCTTGAGAAGTTTTGTTTACAGCCTTTCGTTGGCTGTTTATTGCACATCCTGGACATTTTATGGTGCTGTTGGAACAGCTACAAAAACAGGTTGGGGCTTCCTGCCTATTTATCTGGGTCCGATTCTACTGTTTACTGTTGGTTGGCCGCTCGTCAATAAGATTATTAAAATCAGCAAATCAAAGAATGCCACTTCTATTGCTGATTTTGTCGCCAGCCTTTATGAGAAATCTCGGAGAATTGCCGTTCTGGTGACTTTTATAGCTGTTTTTGCAGTTGTTCCTTATATTGCTTTGCAACTTGAAGCGATTTCTTCCAGTTTGGAAGCGATATCCGTCGATACAGATAATGCACAATTCCGAACTTTTGTCATTGCCGCGATGGTGAGTTTCTTTTCAATTGTCTTCGGCACGCAAAAACTTGATGTGACAGAACATCACAGAGGATTAATGATGGCAATCGCTTTTGAATCACTGATTAAAGTGATTGCTTTTGTTGCTGTGGGTGTGTTGGTGGTTTTTTCACTTTATTCCGGACCAGTGGATGTTGTAAAGGAGGGAACTAAATTCGACTTGGTTGCCAATGGGCCGACTCTTTCTATGAATTTCATCTCGCAGATTATTCTGGCTTTTTTGGTGTTCATGTCTTTACCCAGACAATTTCATGTAACCGTTGTTGAAAACGAAAGCCGAGATGATTTGATATGGTCTCGTTGGGTTTTTGTTATTTATTTGTTGCTATTTTCGGCATTTGTTATTCCCATTTCAATGGCGGGTCAAAGTTTTTTGCCTAATGATTCATCTGCTGACATGTATGTTTTAGAGCTGCCAATTTTCATGAAACAGGAATGGATGACCTTACTCGTGTTCTTCGGTGGACTTGCCGCTGCGACTGGAATGATAATTATTTCAACAATTGCTTTGAGTACAATGGTCAGTAATGACTTGTTGTTACCTTTATATTTAAAAGCCAAACAATATAACCTCCCCAAAAAGTCCGACTTGCAATCGTTGGTATTAAATAGTCGCAGAGCCAGTATCATTTTGATTACTTTCTTGGGCTATCTTGTTTATTATCTCCTTGATGAAGAAATTCCATTAGCTTCATTTGGAAATTTATCATTTCTACTGACAGTTCAATTTGCACCGGCAATCTTACTGGGAATTTATTGGCACAAAACCAACAAACAAGCAGCTTTTGGTGGTGTGGTTGCAGGTGTTTTTGTTTGGTGTTTATTTGTTTTTATACCTGAAATTTTCATTAAAAGTGCTGAAAACTATACCAAAAGTGGTTTCATGTACACCTTGCAGAATTTAAGTAGCAGCAATTTTTCGTTATCCAAATTCGTGTTTTATTCTTTAGGAGTCAATGTCTTAGTCTATTTTGTTTTAGCCTATTATTATCGTTATATTAATCAAAAACAAAAAGTGGCTTCTCAAAATGATGTTTCCACACAGTCAGAAACAATAAAGGTCAAAGATTTAAAAGCGGCTGTTGCTAATATTGTCGGACAAAACGTAGTGGAACAATCTTATGAGAATTTTTTCCAGGGCTTTAATAACCAAATCACTGATGATTCCGAAGTCTCAACACCAATAATTCAGTTTACTGAGCGCCTATTATCCGGTTCAATTGGCTCCTCGTCTGCCAGAACCATGTTAACGGCTTTATTGAAAAGCAAGGGCTTGACTGTCAATGATATTGTGATTCTTTTGGATGAAACCTCTCAGGCAATTCGTTTTCACCGCAGAATGACCGATGCTACCTTGGATACCATTTCACAAGGTATCAGTGTGGTTGACAGTAATTTGAGGCTGGTTGCCTGGAATAAACAGTACCTCAAATTATTAAATTATCCCGAAGGAATGGTTTACAAAGGCATGGCAATTGAAGAATTGATTCGATATAACGCCTCACGAGGTCTATTAGGTGACAATAGCGCAACAAACGAAGTTGAAAAGAGATTAGTTCACTTGCGCAAAGGTCTTCCGTATCGACATGAGAAATCCTATGGAAATTCAAAATATCTGCAAATAGAAGGCAATCCAATGCCTGATGGCGGATATGTCACAACATTTATGGATGTCAGTCACTATAAAATGATTGAGCAAAAGCTCATCAAATCTGAGAACGATATACGATTTTATACGGAAAACTCACCGGCAATGTTGGCATATATTGATAATAGTTATGACCTGAAATTTGCTAATAAGGCCTATATCAACATTTTTTCTTCGCACGAGAATACGATTGTTGGTCGAAATATCAATGAACTTTATGAAGAAAATCAGTTGAACCAATGCAAACCACATCTGGATTCGGCATTAGAAGGGAAACAAGTCTCTTTCGAATTTGAATTGGATGATGGAATTGATAATAAGAGATTTTTGCTCGGTAATTTTGTTCCGGATGTTGATACAAAGTCACAAGTTGTTAAAGGAGTTTTTGCAATCCTTCAGGATATTTCAACTCGTCGAAAAACTGAACTGGAGTTGCAAAAATCGAAAGAAAGTCTGGAAATAAGGGTTCAGGAACGAACCCAAGAACTTCAAATAGCCAAGAAAAAAGCCGAAACTGCCAATAAAAGTAAAACAAAATTCATCGCCGATGCCAGTCACGACTTATTACAACCATTTAATGCAGCTCGATTGTTTTGTTCTTTGCTTTCTGAGAAAAGTGATGAACTCCCCGAAGATATACGCTCGACAGTCAATAATTTGGATCACTCGCTCAGATCTGCCGAGAATTTGCTTGGTGCATTGCTTGATATTGCAAAGATTGATGCCGGAGGAATAAGTGTTGATAAAAGTAATGTATCAATTAATCAACTCTTTGAGTATCTAAAAAATCAGTACAAATCATTAGCAGCGAAAAAAGGCTTGAAATTCAAGGTTCGCAGTAATGATTTTTTTACTTTCTCAGATAAAAAATTGTTACACCGAGTTTTACAGAATCTGACTAATAACGCCCTGAAATACACAGAAAAAGGCGGAGTGTTACTGACTTGCAGAAAACAAAAAGAATCATTGGAAATTTATGTGATTGATACAGGTTCCGGATTAAATAATGACGAAAAAGAATTGATATTTAAGGATTTTTATCGTCTTGATAAACATGTTTCCAATAAGCAAGAACAAGGTCTTGGGTTAGGATTATCCATTGTTGACCGAATTATCAAGCAGCTTGGACATAATTTAACAATCCGCTCAATCCCGGGAAAAGGTTCATCTTTTAGGCTGACAGTCCCAATGGTTACTCCTGAAATCATTCAGTTGGAAAACACCACTGTTACAACTGAAAAACAAACTCAGCAAGTTTCAAAAGCCAAAATTTTATGCATCGACAACGATAGTCGAATTCTTGAAGGCATGAATTTGCTGGTTTCCAATTGGGGTTATCCGATTCGATGTGCATTAGACAGGGCACAGGCTTATCAAATTTTAGATGATGGTTTTGCCCCTGAAATTTTATTGGTTGACTATCATCTTGATAACGAAACAGGGTTACAATTGGTTGAAGACGTTTTTAAAAAATATCAATTTCAATGCCCTGTGATTGTGATAACAGCCAACAGAACTGAAGAGTTAAAGTCAGAAATAGAACAAGGGAATTTCTATTTGTTGAACAAACCGATAAGACCTGCTGTATTAAGAAGTATAATAAACAAACTGCAAAATTAATAGTCAGAAAAATTGAGGATGCTAAAATAGTCAGAATGAAAAAAATAAACAACATTATTGTCATATTGATGATATCAGGGTTCTTGTTATTTTTTACGAGTGTTTCTTTTTCACAAATAAACTTAGCAGTCGGAAATGAGAACTCAGATGCTCCTGTAATTCCAAAAGTAGAGAATTTGTCAGTCAAATGGTGGCAGTACTTTGAATCAGCGAATGATATTGAAGAAATTAATCATAAATTTGAGGAGTTCTTAGAAGGATTAAAAACCAGTGTGGCCCAAAATAATATTAATGAGTCAGAAGCAACACTTGAAAACATCAAAACTCTTTTTAATCAATATGTTAAACAAAGATATTCAGATATTGCACCTCCAACTGATGAGTCTTTTACAACTCAAGAAAAATACACAATTAAGGAACTGCTTGAATATAACAATCATATTCTGAAAATCAAAAAGCGTATTCATCAAACTGAAGAAGAAAAACAATCAATCAATGAGAATCTTCTGTCTGCGAATCAACAAATTGATCAACAAAAAATTAAATACTATGATTTATCAAACACCAATGAAGATAAGATTCAAGCAGGTCTCGAGTGGATAATACTTCGTATAAAGTTAGCCTTAGAAAATTTGAGATATTCACACATTGAAGAAAAAAACAAATATGACATCAATCAACTGGATTTCTTAAACACGAATGTGTCAAGCATGATTTCAAAGTTAGAAATCACTGAAAATGCCAAGACTGATATTGATGTTCAAAAACTCACAGATAAATTAAAGAATCTTGAACAAAAGATAGATTTATTTAGTATTAAACTCACTGAGAGTTTTGATGATGGTGATGAATCCAAGTTAAAAAAAGATATCATTAAACTGGATTTGGCATTATCTTTGATTGAGTCGAGTAAAA
>JAGRJP010000146.1:0-409 GCA_020442665.1 Lysobacterales bacterium | reverse complement strand
CAGAATGGCAAAAATTGGCTCTGAATATGCTGTTGTTATCTATTTCTGAGCAAGGAAATAAAACCCCTAAAAAGATTTTGCAATTGGATAAATCAAAGAGAGAGAAAGCACAACAAGTTATCAAAGACTTGGAAAGTCTAAAATCCAATAATGAAGAGAATCTATTTATCCTTGGTTTGGTTAATAACAAACTAAAAGAGGTTGATACCGGATTTACCAAGACTTGGTCTTTGATAAAAGACTTTATCACATCGTCGAAAGATAATATTGTCAGTTTTATCTATAAACCAATCTTCACCATTAATGAATATCCTGTCACATTACTTCCATTAATTAAGTTGCTATTGATTATTTTTGTTGCATATATTGTTTCAAAAATAGTGACATTTTTTATTCACAGAATTGAAAA
>JAGRJP010000145.1 GCA_020442665.1 Lysobacterales bacterium | reverse complement strand
CTCAAAACTGCCTTTAATAAAAACTCAACAATTGATATTGGAAGTGTTGAAGGAATTAGAGTATAGTTAGATTTTTACTGGTTGATTTATGAACAACAAAGGTCATTTCTGCTTCAAAACTGAAAAGCTGCGAAAAACTTATCTTACCGGTGAGACGACGGTTGAGGCTTTGCGAGGAGTTAATATTGAGATTCCATTTGGTGAAATCGTAGTGCTGTTAGGGCCTTCAGGGAGTGGAAAATCGACTTTCTTAAATATTATCGGTGGTCTGGATCATCCCAGTTCGGGACATGTTTTCTTCAAAACCAGAGACTTGGCAAGCTACTCCGATTCGGAGCTGACTTTCTTTCGACGTGAAAATGTCGGTTTTATTTTTCAGGCTTATAATTTGGTTCCCAGCTTAACCTGTTTGGAAAATGTTTCTTTGGCAACAGAAATTTCTTCAAATCCATTATCACCCTCGGATGCACTTGATGCCGTCAGTATGGGCCATCGTGCTAATCATTTTCCTTCACAAATATCAGGAGGAGAACAACAAAGAGTGGCTATTGCCAGAGCATTAGCAAAAAATCCCGAAGTCCTGCTCTGCGATGAGCCAACCGGTGCTTTGGATAGTAAAACCGGAATTTTAGTCCTTGATGCCATCATCAATGTGAATAAAAAATACCAAACCACCTGCGTCATAATCACACACAATGCTTCGATTGCAGATTTAGCAGACCGTGTGATTCATTTTGCTGATGGGAGTGTTGTTGATGTCATTATTAACAAAAACAAAAAAACAACAGCAGATATCAATTGGTAAATGAGTCCTCTCAATAAAAAGCTCCTGCAAAACATTCATGAACTGAAAGTTCAGCTTCTTGCAATTGTTTTGGTCATGGCGGCGGGAATTTCGTTTTTTATTATTCTTTTTGGTGTCATTGACAGCTTGCACCTGACGAAAAGCACCTATTATGAACGTTACCAATTTGCCAATGTATTTGCTTCATTGAAACGAGCACCGAACTCTGTTCGATACAGAATCGAATCAATTGAAGGAGTTTCAGCAATTGAAACACGGGTGGTCTTTGGTGTGACATTACAAATGCCGAACATGAATGAACCCGCCAGCGGTAAAATCATTTCCTATGATGAAAACCAACTTCTTAACAATCTTTATCTTCATGCCGGACGATGGCTTTTTCCCAATGAAGAAGATGCTGTTTTGGTTGATAAGAAGTTTTTTGAATCACACAACCTCAATTTGGGAGATTCGGTCTCGGTCATAATGAACGCTCATCAACGGCAATTGAAAATTGTCGGAGTGGTTTTATCTCCTGAGTATGTTTATGCCATCGCACCGGGTTCACTGATGCCTGATTCCAAACGGTTTGGAATATTCTGGATGAATAGCCGTCCTTTGGAAGCAGCGATAAACATGCGTGGTGCTTTTAATGACCTATCTGTTAAAGTTGATAAAAATGCCAACATTGACAAAATTAAAAGCGAGATTGATTTATTTTTAAAACCTTATGGCGGATTGATTTCCTACGGCAGAGACCAGCAGTTGTCTAACTTTTTTATCGAGAATGAAATTACCCAATTGCGTTCAATGGCTTTTACTGCTCCGTTTATTTTTCTGACTGTTGCCGCTTTTTTGATCAACATTGTTCTGTCTCGGCTCATATCTACACAACGAACACAGATTGGCATGCTTAAAGCTCTGGGATATAACAATTTTGAAATCACGGGTCATTTTCTCAAATTGGTTCTGGTGATTGCATCTGCCGGCACATTGATTGGATTATTGCTCGGATTCTGGATGGGACGAGGTGCTATAAAAATGTATGCCGAGTTTTTCCAGTTTCCAATTCTGAAATATTCATTTTCTCCAACAATTATTTCCTCAGCTATTCTCATCTGCACTTTGGCAGCAGTTTCAGGAGCAGTTTTTGCCATTCACAAATCTGTCAAACTGCCACCGGCAGAAGCCATGCGTCCCGAAAGTCCTGCGGCTTATAAACAAAGTTGGTTGGAAAAACTGGGCATTTATCGTTTTCTGAGCATACCTGAGAAAATAATCCTGCGACAAATTAAAAGACGACCGATTCGGGCATTTTTATCCTCTTTCGGATTGTCATTGGCAACTGCTTTATTGATTTTCGGTTTTTTTATGTACGACACCATGCAATATATGCTGGATGTCCAATACGGTGAATCTCAGAGGGAAGATGTCAATATCTCTTTTGTTGACTCACGTTCGGAAAATGCACTTGAGGAACTCAAACTATTGCCCGGAGTATTATCGGTAGAACCTCTCAGAAATGTATCGGTTGAATTTAAAAACCAAAACTATAGTAAAACAGGAAGCATCACAGGCTTGGTTTCCAATCCCAAATTGAGACGCATCATCAATGCCGAAATTCAAGCCGTTCCACCACCGGAAACCGGTCTGGTTATGAATGAAAAGCTAGCAAAAATTCTCCATATAAAACCCGGCGATTTGATTACAGTCGATGTCTTACAAGATAGAAGACAGGTGAAAACGATTCCCGTTGTTGCTACAACGAGTGAGTTTATCGGACTGAGTGCTTTTATGAATATCGATTCGCTGAATAAGATGCTGGATGACCCACCGTTGATTTCCGGAGCATCTTTGCGCGTGGATGAGAACCATTCAGCAGTTTTGTATGAAAAAATTAAAGAGATTCCGGTGATTGCCGGATTGAACATTATTTCGGTTGTGCGCGAAATCTTTGAAGAATTGATGGCAGAGAATCTTTTACAAACCGTCACAATTATTATTTTGTTTTCTTGCTTTATTAGTTTTGGAGTCATTTATAATACTGCCAGAATCACTCTTTCGGAGCGAGGAAAGGAATTATCAACATTACGAATTTTGGGATTCACCAAAAAAGAAACCGCTTATGTTTTATTTGGCGAGCTCAGCCTGATTGCGTTGGTATCTTTCCCTTTGGGAATCGTGTTGGGTGATTTTTTATCTCGCTCTATGGTAGAATCCCTGGAAACGGAGCTATTTCGGATTCCATACTATGTCAACAGCAGCACTTTTGCTTTTTCGGTGCTGATTGTAATGCTGAGTACAGTTTTTTCACTGTACCTGGTCTGGAAAAAATTAAAAACCATCGATTTGGCAAAAGCTCAAAAAGCAATTGATTGATGAATATAAAAAACCTCGTAAAACTGATAATTGTTCTGGGATTGATAGCATTCTTTGTTTATTCAATACTTCCTCAACCGCTTGCCATTGACAGTGACTCTGTCAAAAAAGGTGACATTATTGTTACCGTTGAAGGAGAAGGACAAACCCGAATTCATGATATTTATACGGTATCAACACCAATTGAAGGGCGTGTAACCAGAGTTGAAATCGAAGCTGGTGATTACGTCTTTGCAGCTGAATCGGTCATCGCAAATATGTATCCCAGCAATCCTGCTTTTTTGGATAGAAGAACCGAAATTCAGGCACAAGCTGATGTCGAAGGAGCAAAAGCCGCTTTAGCCTTGGCAACGGCAAGAGTCAAACAAGCAAAAACGGAACTGGAATACAATTTAGCTGATAACAAACGAATCAAGCAATTGTTTGCAAAGAAACTCATTTCTGAAACCGACATGGAAAAGTCTGATTTGCACATCAAAACACTTCAGGCCGAACTGGAGACGGTGGTTTCCAACGAAAAGTTGATGCAATCGCGTTTAGAAGCAGCCAAAACCAATTTATTGCAACCCGATAATGCTGATTTAGCCATTGATTCTGCAAATTCAGACTGCCAGATTTGCATCAAATCTCCGGTCGATGGAATGGTTCTGCGTATTTTACATAAAAGCGAAAGCATTGTTCCCGTTGGCACTCCGTTGGTTGAAATTGGCGACCCTGAAGATTTGGAAGCCAGAATCGAAATGCTTTCCGGGAATGCGGTCAAGGTTAAAGTCGGCGATAAAGCCTTGTTGAAAAACTGGGGCGGCAATCATGACATCAATGCCGTTGTTAGAACCATCGAGCCATCCGGTTTTACCAAAATATCAGCATTAGGAATCGAACAACAAAGAGTCAACATTATTCTGAATCTAACCGATCCGATTGAAAAGTGGAAACAACTGGGTGATGCTTTCCGGGTTGAAGCAGAAATCATTATTGATAGTGCCGAAGACGTTTTAGTGGTTCCGCTTTCGGCATTATTCCGCCAAAACCAGCAATGGTCGGTTTATAAAATTGTGGACGATGTAACTCAACTTCAAAAAGTGGAAATCGGAAAAAGAAACGATCGGTTTGCCGAAATCAAAGGTGGTTTGCTGGAAAATGATGAAATCGTACTTTATCCCGGAAATAAAATTTCCGAAAATATCAAAATCAGCCGAAAATAAACCTTATCAAGACTTATTTAGAATTCAGAATTCATGAACATTAATTCCAAGCATCTGTTTTTATTATTTTTCTCTGCATTTGTGATAATTTTTGCAGGCATTGGATTACGTGACCCTTGGCCACCGGATGAACCTCGCTTTGCTCTGATGGCAAAAGAAATGTGGGAGACCGGAAACTGGTTTTTCCCACATCGCGGAGGACAAATTTATCCGGACAAACCGCCAATGGTAATGTGGATGATTTTGTTTTTTTACGCTCTGGTTGGAAATTTGAAAATCGCTTTTCTGCTACCTTCGGCTTTATTATCAATGGCAACATTGTGGATGACTTACGATATTGCCAAAAGACTTTGGAATCCACAGATTGGGCTTTATGCCGGATTTTTATTGTTAATCACTTTGCATTTTGTTCTGCAAGCCAAAAGCGGTCAACTAGATGCTCCGGTTGCATTCTGGGTGATGCTAGGTTGCTATGGTTTACTACGGCACTTGATTCTGGGGCCAGCATGGAAATGGTATTATCTGGCTTTTTTTGCAATGGGTATGGGAATTATCACCAAAGGTGTTGGTTTTTTACCAGTATTAATGCTTATTGCACTTATAAAATTTCCTCCAAAGTGGAAAAATCAGACCAACAAATCTTTGGGTAAATCACTATCAGGAATATTGTTTCTTTTGTTTGGGGTTTCTGTTTGGTTGGTTCCAATGCTGATACAGGTTGCCAACAACCCAACTCCCGAAGTTCTGGCTTACCGCGATAATATTTTACTCAAGCAGACTGTTGATCGTTATGCCGATTCATGGGCTCATCATCAACCATTTTACTACTATATTCTGGAAGTGATTCCATTATTTTGGTTGCCGCTGACCTTATTCATTCCATGGTTGATTAAACCAATCAGAAAAGCATTTGCTGAAAAAGAATTGCGAATCATTTACCCATTGACAATGGTGGTCTTTGCAGTATTCTTTTTCAGTCTTTCCAAAGGCAAAAGAGCGGAATACATGTTGCCAATGCTTCCTATGTTTGTCCTTGTGATTGCTCCTTATTTTGAAAAAATTGTGGTACATTCGGCTTTCAAAAAACTGTTAATCACTCTGGTGGTGATTGTTTCCGCATTATTTGCCATACTTGGTTTAGCCGGAATATTTGAAGTTGACAAGATTGCCCGACTTACTGAGAAATTTCATGTCAATCCGTGGTACTGGATGGCTGCTTTGGGAGTTTTTGGCTTGGTTGTCATTTTGATTTTCAGAAAGTCAGCCATAAAAGTCTATAGCAAATTCATTGCCGGATTGTGGCTGAGTTACAGTTTCTGGGCGATGCCATTGGTTGACAAAGCCATGAGTACCGAACCAATGATGAATGCCATTGCCAAAGTGGTTCCCAAAGATGCAGAGTTGGGAATTGTCGGTTTCAGAGAAAAACTGCTGCTGCATTCTCAATGGCAAACCACCCATTTCGGACACCATCACCCCAAACCAGATCAGCAACAAGCGGCTATCAATTGGATGCTAAGTGGTAACAAGAACAAGTTTTTACTTCTGAATTATCAATTTTTGAATGATTGTTTTACCAAAGAGAATAGCACTCCTTATGCGTCTTTTCATAGTGAGAAGTGGTTGCTGTTTTCAGGAAAGAAACTGAATAAAGAAATTTGTGTTGCCATTCATGAAAAATTTGATTCTTTTACCGCAAAGACAGGGAATATCGAATAAATTCATATAAATTTCATTGTTTTTTCAGGATTGGATGTGAGTAATTGCATAGAATGTGAAACAAAAACAAACTGAGGTAACAACATGACAAAAGCAGCAAAGTGGTCAATCGGGGTTTTTATGGCTTTAGGACTTTATTTCTTCCTTTTTGGTGTTTGGTTTGTTTATGAGGCTGTTGAAAGCACCAGCTGGCCTCAAGTTGAAGGTAAAATCACTAACACCAGCGTCATTGCTCGCAGCAGTCGTAGTGGAAATTCGAAAAATTATTCAATTCAGTATATTGTTAAAATGTATTATCAATATCAGGTGGATGGAATCACATACAATCAAACACGATTTTCACTCGGAAGCGGTGATACAGTCGAAGGAGGTTTTAATGAAAAACAGGATGCCAAAGAGTGGCTGAAAAATTCACCATATAAAATCGGAAAACCTGTCACAATCTATGTAAAACCCGGAGATCCCGAAGAAACGGTTATCAGTTCCGGTCTCAACTGGGGAACCTATGTGCCCTTGATTATTGGAGCCCTGTTTTTTTTCACTCCTTTGTTATTGATGAAGTTTATAAAACTTCCGCAGAAACAAACTTAAACTTCATTCCCTATAGCTTTCCAGCAATAGCTGGTCTTGAGGTTTCCAGAAATCGTTGGCTTTCAACTTGAGTTCTTCTAACATAGATACAGCTTGAATCTTTCGGCCTTGTTTATATGAAAGCATAGCTTTGTATTTTAAGAAAGGATAAATAAATGGTTTGAACTGTTCAGCCCGATTCAGATTAATATCTGCTTTGTTGATATCTGTTTGCAGATAAATTGAGCTGAGTTTGTTCATGATTTTACAAATTTGTACATTCTCACCCGAGTTTTCAAGAGTATTCAATGCTTGCTCATAGTTAACAATAGCTTCAGATGAATTATTTTTCATCAAAGCCAAATCTCCCTTAAACATTTCAAACAAACCGTTTGTCTCAACATTCACATATTCAGAAATCAATTGCTCTGCTTTTTCGATATTCTTGATAGCTAATGCGTATCGTAATTCAGATCTTGAGCTGATATTTTTTATGGCCTCTGATGATTCAACTTTAGTGAGTTCTAATAATCTTTGTAAGTAATTTTCCGCTGTCTCTAAATCATTGAATTCAATGTGCAAATCAACTAAATAATCATAAATCGCCGCTTTTTCGTCTACTATACCTAAAACAGCATTCAACTCCAATGCATCTTTCCATTGCTGTTTGGCAAGCTGGAAACGCCCTGTTTGCTGATAAATAAAAGCTAACTTAAAATGATTGCTACTGACAGAACGTAACTGATTTTGTAGTTTAGAATAGCTCAATGCTTCTAAAGACAACTCCTCGGCTTGCTCAAAGTCTCCCTCACGCAACAATAAACTGGCAAGCCGGGTTTTTGCCTGCATTTCAGCTCTTTTATTTCCGGAAAGGGCAAAAGCATCGATGCTTTTTTGCGAATAATCTATCGCTTTTGTAGTTTGATTCCTTGCTTTTTCCAATTTAGAATAGGTATTCATAATAATACCATAGAGATGAGGTTCCGATTCAACATTCACATACTGAATGGCTTTGTCCAAAGCTGATTGTCCGACATCAAAGTTCTCGATATTGACTGCAGAAATTGCCTGACTGACCAGAACGCTGGCAATTTTCTTCTCATCATTTAATTGAACTGCCAGCGAAGATGCCTTGTCATAATTTCGCATTGCTTCATCAAATTGTCGCATACCATCAAAAGTATGTCCTTGTGATAACGCAAGTTTAAATGCCAGAGAGTCTGTCGAGGGTTTAATACTGCTAAAAACAGCTAATGATTTTTTGTAATCACCTTGTTTTCGATAGGAAACAGCCAGTTCATACCATGCCAGATTAAAATTTTGATCTTGCTCAATGGCAACTTGTAAATAGGTAATTGCTTTTTTGGTGTCCCCCACACCTTGAGCCGACATGGCACGCAAGTAACTTTCAAGTGCATATTCATCCGTACTTAAATCACGAATTAAATCAGTTTGTTCGATTGTTTGGTTATCCACATCAACTTGTCTTTCAAACCACTTCATTACCGAATTCATCAGTTGATATATTTTGGTTGATTGAAAGTGGTTCCTGCCGATTTCACCATCATTATTTCTTAATACAATATCTGCATGATAATTTTTACCATCAAACCAAAAATCATTGAGGACAATAATCTCTGCTTGCTTTTTGTTCAGAATATCAATCGCCAGAAGCAGCTTATCCTCTCTTTCTAACCACTCGGGTTTAGAGTCAACTGTGGCAATTCTCATGTTATTTTGCAGGATTTCAGTTAAATATCGTGATGATCCATCAAAAAACCAAGCATTGGCATCATTGGGATTGCTTGTTTTATGATTTGAAAGGAAACCCACTTTTACTTTTGTTTGTGGCTGACTGACAACTGCCGTATCCGTGATTCCGGTAAAAAAACTATATTTGGTCAAAATAAATGCGCTTACAATTATGATTATCAAAAGTGTTATTGAAATTAATGCTTTATTTGATTGGCTGCTATTCTGGAGATTGAGTTTTTTCACCTCCGGAACAAATTGTATTCCGTGTCCGTAAATCGACTTTATGTACTCCACTTCTTGAGCGTTACTCAACGATTTCCTAAGTTTAGAAATGCATTGATCAATGGTATTTTCAGTAACCACTCGTCCGTCCCAAACTGACTCAACCAAATCTTCTCTGGAAACCGGTTTGTTCGGATTTTTCAACAAATACAACAACAGCTGATAGCTTTTTTTGGTTAAAGCCACCTGCACATTTCCAAAAGACAAAGTCTTTTGCTCGTCATTTAATGTAAAACCTGAAAATTTATATAACACAAAATATGAATCTATGAAGCTAAATAATATCTTAGCTTATATTTTTGCAAATCAAAAGCATCATTCCTTTTAAACTCAATTGAGAATGCTTAATATTAAGATTATATACCTTCAAGAATTTAAAAAATGAAACAACTAAACATGAATAAAATATTAAATTTCGCAATTTATATTTATGAAAATGTTGAGGTTCTCGATTTTGCCGGTCCTTTTGAGGTCTTTAGCACTGCCGGCCGATTCATAAATACTGATAAGAAACCAAATGTTTTTTTGGTCGCTGAAGAACAAGTCACTGTATCTGCTCGCGGTGGATTGGGAATTAATCCCAATTACTGTATATCAAAACACCCTGATGTCGATGTGCTTATCATTCCGGG
>JAGRJP010000144.1 GCA_020442665.1 Lysobacterales bacterium | reverse complement strand
AGTTTTTAAATAAGGAGTTGAGAGATTCATAATATGACTTATCACCAACATGAACAGCACTGATTAAATCCACATAAACGTCCGATGGGTGGCGATTGGCAGGAGCGTATCTCACATTTGCCAGTTGCAGATACTCAGGAGCATTGTTTTCATCATACTGAATTCGTAAAAACTGAGTTTCATCACTTTCGCTTTGAGAGGAAGCATTAGTTTGCTCTTGAGAGTTGACAATGAGTGCTGTTAACAGGGAGTAAAATAAAACAAATAATTTCATGTGGTTAATAGATACATACAGAACACCAATTCTAAGGTCTTATGATTAGACTTCAAGGTTTATCTGTTGATTCTTTGTATATCAATGAGTTATTGGTAAAGTTTTTCGATTGTAAAAATGTTGTTATAATGCTCTTTTTTTCAAATTCGAATATTATGAAATCATTAGCCGTTTATTGTTCGTCCAGCAATATCATTCACCAAGACTACTTCGAGGCTGCGAGAATGCTTGGAAAAGCGATGGCTGAGAAAAGTTTTCAATTGGTTTATGGCGGAGGAATGGTTGGATTGATGGGAGAAGTTGCCCGTAGTGTCAAACAACACGGTGGTAAAACTCTGGGCGTGGTCCCTGAAGCTCTCAATTTAGATAATGTTGTTAACGATATTGATGACGAGCTCATTATTACAACAGGAATGAGGGAAAGAAAAGCCATTATGGATGACAGGGCTGATGCTTTTCTGGGCTTGCCCGGTGGTTTTGGAACTTTTGAAGAAATGTTTGAAGTTTTGACCTTGAAGCAACTTGGCTATCATAATAAACCGATTGTGTTTCTTAATATCAGAGGATATTACGATAAATTGCTCGATATGTTTGATCATATTTATTCAGAACAGTTTGCGAAACCGGAATACCGACAGCTTTATCATGTTTCAGAAAATGTGTTGGATGTGATTGATTATTTGTCAGAATATCAACCTCCTCAACTGCCTGATAAATGGTTTGTATAGGCTTTCTAAAATCAAATATGACATTTATGTTACAAAATTGAAGTATTTGTTATATTTGTAATAAGTCTCGAAATTATTGTTTCCAAATAAAAATGCCTGAAGGTCGTTTTGAGGTAAAATGAACTATTCATTTTATCGAGAGAAACAATGGTCAAAAATATTATTTCTGAAATGTTGGGAAAATCACCTGTTTTTCCAATTCAGGGGCATATAAAAACAGCTTATAAAAGTGCTGAGTTATTGCCGGATTTATTTCGTGCTGCCAATTTGAATGACTGGAGCAAAGTTGAATCTATCAATGCAGAGATTCGCAAATTAGAAAATGAGGCGGATGAGCAAAAATTGAAAATTCGCTCCAATCTTCCGAAAAGTCTTTTTATGCCGGTTCCGAGACAAGATTTGCTTGAGCTCGTTTTGGTACAAGATCGAATTGCTAATTTGTCTAAAAGCATATCCGCTATGGTCAAACAAAGAAAAATCCAGATTCCCGCAGAATTCTTTGATGAGTTTATGGAGTTTGTTGAGCTTTGTGTGAATGCAGCGAAATCAGCACGTAAAAGTGTCAATGAATTGGATGAGTTGTATGAAACTGGTTTCAGAGGTGCAGAAGTCGACCTCGTTCAAAAGTTGATTGATAAACTTGATGTGCTCGAAACAGAAACAGATAACAAACAAGACTCTGTGCAACAAGCTTTATTTAAAATTGAAAAGCAGTTGGATGCAGTTGAAGTTATGTTTTTATACAAATTAATTGACAAGGTTGGCGGAATCGCTGATCAATCGGAAAGAGTGGGTCGTCGCTTAGAAATCTTATTGGCGAAGTAATCAAGAGGAAATATTGTGGATTATCAAACTGTTTTTATCACCCTTGCAGGTGTTTTTGGGCTTTTTATGGCCTGGGGTATTGGAGCAAACGATGTTGCAAATGCGATGGCAACTTCAGTTGGTTCAAAAGCAATTAGTATTAAAACAGCAATTATTATTGCGGCAATTTTTGAATTTGGCGGAGCAGTTCTTGCCGGCGGAGAAGTAACATCAACCATTCGTAAAGGAATTGTTGACTCAGCAACTTTTGAAGGGGCACCTGAGCTATTAATATACGGAATGCTGGCATCATTACTGGCGGCCGGTATCTGGTTGTTGATTGCGTCCAAAAAAGGTTGGCCGGTTTCTACAACTCACTCAATCGTCGGAGCAGTTGT
>JAGRJP010000143.1:1710-15049 GCA_020442665.1 Lysobacterales bacterium | reverse complement strand
GTCTGTTGCCATCATTTCGGGGCTAATTGCTGATTTCATGACTTCGGGATTAAAATTCATGGCATCAATTAAACCAGGGATTAGTTTTAATACTTGTGTTGTAAATAGTAAAGATTTGACCATTGGCTCTTTGCTCATTTGTAAATCCCGTTGATAGCCGGAAGGAAGCGACATTAAAGATTGAATCTGGCTTATTGAACCTTCAATCACAGATAATGATGCACGCATAAGTTCAACCACATCGGGATTGGATTTATTCGGCATAATGGATGAACCAGTTGTATAGCTTTTGTCCAATTTCACAAAATTGAATTCATTGGTCATAAACAGGCTCAAGTCCCATGAAAAACGGCGGATGTCCAGCATCACTTGATATAAAGTTTGGAGGACAACCAAGTCAAACTTTCCTCGTGAATTTTGGGCGTAAACAGGGTTGATTTGCACTCTTTCAAATTTGAGTTTTTTAGCGGTAAACTCTCTGGGCAAGTCTAATGGCACACCAAATCCGGCGGCTGTGCCTAATGGTGAAGAATTGATATAGGAAATCGTGGAATCAATCAGCAGATTGTCATCAATTAAGGATTCCGCAAAACCTAAAAGCCAAACGGCAACAGTTGTAGGCATGGCTCTTTGCAGGTGTGTATAGCCCGGCATGGCGGTGTTTTTATGTTTTTCTGCAAGGTCTAACAAAGAGGATGTGATTAGTTTGTTTAATTCCTTTATTTGTTGCAGATGATGCCGCATAAATAATCGGCTGCAAGTTAACACCTGATCATTCCGGCTTCTGCCTGTATGTGTTTTTTTGCCTAAACTCCCTAATTGCTCAGTTAGATAAAATTCAATCGCTGAATGTCCGTCTTCATATCTGTTATCCAGAGAAAATTCTCCAGATTGAAATTGTTTTTTTAAGACTTTTAAGGCTTTTTTAACTTTTCTGTATTCATCAGAAGTGAAAACTCCAATTTTTTTTAAACCCTGAACATGGACTTTGGTTGCTTCGATGTCAAATACAAACAAGTGCCTGTCCAACTTGATATCATTTCCTGCCATAAAATCCATTAAGTCCTGATGAATGTTGTTTCCATCTTCTCCGCTCCAGAGATAATTTTTGTTTTTCATTGAGTGATTCCTGTATTGATTTGTAAATTATACCTCTTCTTTAAAGCCAGATTCATATTTTGAATTGCCTGAGTGGCAGCTCCTTTAAGAAGATTATCAATTGTGACACATAAAACCAGATGATTGTTATCGACTGAAAAACCACCGATATTGACATTGTGAGTATTTTGCACCGATTGAACTTGTGGTATTTCAGCTGAAATATTGATGAGATCAGCCTCTTTGTAAAATTTTGAATACATTTGAAAAACATCTTCAGGCCTTAAAGCTGATTTTAATTCAACTGAAATTGTCAGATGGATACCTCTGAAAAACTCAGCGACATGCGGCATGAAATTAACTTTTAATCCAAGAGCTTGGCTGATTTCTTTTTCATGAATGTGTCCTGAGAGTTTATAAGCCATGAGATTGTCTTTCAGTTTTTCAGGATTGTTATTGTCACAAGGCTTACTGCCGGCTCCGCTGTAACCGGAAACGCCAAAGATGTTTGGTGTTCCTTTGATAAAATCTTTCAGAGGGAGTAAACCAAGTTGCCCGGCTGTGGCATAACATCCCGGATTGGCTATAAGATTTGCTGAATTTGCATTCAAAGTACAAGTTTCAGGTTGACAATATTGCCAGTCATTGTCAAAACGAAAATCCGAACTGAGATCAATTATGATTTTATCGGCAGAAAACTGTTTCCACAGATTATTGTATTTAGCCGCAATGTTATTGGGTAATGCCAAGAATAAAACATCAGCATCTAAATTGACCACACTTTCGATTTCATCGGCTCTATATTTCAACTCTTTGTTAGAAAACTCAGGAACAATTTCACAGATTTTTTTACCGTTATATTCTCTTGAATAAGCAGCAATTAGTTTCGTCATCGGATGTTTGTCAATCAATTGAATGAGCTCAAAGCCGACATAACCTCTGGCTCCGATAATAGCAGTTTGAATGATGTCAGACATGAGCAGATTCCTCCCAACTATCCTGATATTGATGAGCTTTTTGCATGCATTGCATTGATTCTATGTGTTCCATACCAATGCTAAATGAAATCCAGTTTTCATGTTTGCATGAGCAGTCTGATTTTCTAAAATACCATGAGTTTATTTGGTTATTAGATCTGGAACGCCAATATAATTGAGGATAATATTCCAGCATTTTTTCCCAGATGGCTTTGCCCAACCCACGACCTTGCGCCAGAGGAGTGACAGCAAATTTATTCAAATAAGGCTTTCCATTAAAGCCTTTTGTGATGATTGCCAATGCTTGAGCTGTTTCTGATATAAACAGCGATTCCAAATCAAGTGAGTCCAGAAAATCGGGTTTTAGTTTCTTTTTAAAAGTTGATTCAAGCAGACTAATGACTTTTAATTTCAGATTTGCCGGAATCACATCATATTGATTGATACTTTCACCCATAGAAACGAATGTGCCTCTGCCTTTATGTGTGAAAAGCTCCTTTCCAAGTTCAGTAGCAGCTGTTATTGAAACGCTGAGTTTTCTGGGCATGGGTTTCAGTAATTGATAAATTTGCTGAATTTTTAATTTCATGCCTGAATGCAACCATGGCTCATTCATCAGAGAATCGTATTCGCTACCGAGTTGAATGGCTGAAATTAATTGACCATTTTCATTCAATAATCCTCCGGTTGGAGTAACGAATATGACTTTTTCAGGATTGCTTTCCCAAACCAGTTTTCTGATGGCAAAATCAGCGTTAATGTTGAAAACATTGCCATTGTCATCTCTGCCAAGGCAGGATAAAACCGGTATTTTTTGTTGTTCCAAGGCGTCATTGATTGGGCTCATGTTGACAAATTTGATTTCGCCGACAAAACCATATTTGTCTTTATTCATAAAGTCACAGGTAAAGACTTCATTGAAAATGCTTTTGATTTCAACCCCGGCTTCTGAGAGTGCATGGCATAATTTATCATGAACGTCTTTAACAACCGGTTGCATCAATTCAATGGTTTCAGTATTAGTAACCCTTAGTCCGTCAATTTTATTCACCGGCATGTTTCGTTTAAGAATTTCCGCATCCAGTTGTGGGCCGGCTCCGTGCAGAATGATTGGAGTGAGACCCAGATAATAAAGAAGAGTGATGGACTCAACCAGTTTTTCCAACTGTGTTTCGACGACATTGCCACCGACTTTTACAACAGCAAATTTGTTTTGCTTTGAGTTTTTATATTGATCCAGATAATACTTCGCTTCGGTCGAATTACCGAGTTGCAGCAAAACATTTTTAATTAGGTTTTTTTTAGTTTCCATGTTTTGACACCTCAAGATATAAATCAAAAGATTGTTGGAGCTGCGATAAGTAAACCCATTCATCAATTGTATGGGCTTGTTTGATATCTCCCGGCCCTAAAACCAGAGCCGGAGAACCTGCCTGAGAAAACAATGCCGCCTCGGTCCAAAAGTCCACAGGTTCTGCGACCGTAATATTATTTTGTTCGCAAAACTGAATGGAGCTTAGGTTGCCGTTTTGAGTTGATGGGAGTGCCGGAGCCATCATTCCTGCATGCCAGTGTGTATCGCTGTTTAAATCAAGTGCCTTTAGTTTTTCATAGATATCGCTTGAGTTGCTGCCTGCCGGAACTCTGGCACTAAAGTTGAGTTGCACAGTTTCAGCGATCATATTGTTTTTTTCGCCACCATTCATGACACCAACATTGAAGCAAATTCCTGCGGGATTGCTCTTTGTAACCTCTTGTTCACTGAAGTTTAAGGCTTTAGCAAGCCATATATTGGCTTTGTGAATCGCACTTTCCTTCAACGCAATCGCCATTGATGAGTGACCATTTTTGCCAAAGAATTTTGTTTGGCACGATAAATATCCACGATGCGAAACTACAGCTTTGGAATTGGTTGGTTCGGCAACAATGATTTGTTTGTATTGTGATAGATCATTATTATCAATAAAGTGTTGAACACAGCAACCACTCGCACCCTCTTCATCGGTCGTAAATACAACCGCTAGATTCTCAATATTTTCAGCTAAAGTCATTAAACAGGCTGCTGCACCTTTTATATCACAACTTCCTCTGCCATAGGCTTTATCCTCTTTTATTGTGAGTTTAAAGGGGTCACATGTCCATTCATCCAGTGTACTTTTTGTCACCGGAACGGTATCCAGATGGACATTAAATAATAGGGTTGGATTGCCTTTTGCTGCATAAAAAATCACATGACCGTCATTCAGGTCAGTTATTTCAACATTAAACCCGAAATGAGAAAAATGAGACTCTAGTTGTTTGAATAAAGCGTCATTTTTGCTAATTTGTCTTGGTGGATTTTGAGTATCCTGCTGAATCAAAAAATCAAGATGTTCAAGAATTTTATTGAGCATTGGCTTTTCTCCTTCTAACCGAATTGACCAAAGTGGATGCCTGGCCTGCTAATTTGATAAAACCGACTGCATCTGCTGGTGACCAGTTGCAGGATTGAGCATAAACGGATTTGTCATCTTTAACAATATAATCAGAATCAATAGCTACAGCAGTAATTATTGCTCCTTCAGTATAAAGAGTCACTTCACCGTCAATAAATTCCTGCGAGCTTTTCAGATAGGATTCGAGGTCAGTTTTGTGAGGATCATGAAAATACCCGTAATAAACCAGTTCAGCCCAGCGGTTAGCAATCACGTCTTTGAACTGATTCTGAAATTTGGAATTCACTGCATCCTGAATGGCTTGATGTGCGGTTATTAAAGCATCAATTGCAGGGCACTCAAACACAATTCTTCCTTTCAGTCCGATACTAACATCGCCGGTATAAATGTGTCTGCCAACACCATACTCAGATAATTTTTTATTGAGATAATTGATAATAGAAACTCCATCCAGTTTTTCGCCATTAATACTGACAGCAACACCTTTTTCGAAGCCGATTTTGATTGTTAATGATTTCTTCGGCCAATCTTTAGCTGATTTAAGCCAATGCCATGAATCTTCACCCGGTTGCTGAAATTGATCAATTGAGCCTCCTGAAATTGTTACTCCTAGCATATTTTCATTGATTGAATATTTTTTATGCTGTTGAGCAACTCTAATTCCTGCTTCATTCAGTTTTTCTATTTCATAATCCCGTACAGCAGAGACTTCTTCCTGTAAATCCCTGATTGGAGCGATGATTGTATAATCTCCCAAAGATTTAACCGTTTGATCAAAACGAAACTGATCGTTACCCATTGCTGTACAACCGTGAGCAAATAAGTTGGTTTCCAGCTCATCACATAGCTCCAAGCATTTTTTAACAATCATGTATCTGTCCGAGCACAAAAGTGGATACTCGTTATTCATTCGTGCATGTGACCAGACCAATGGTTTGACAAAATCATTCCATACATCATGTTGAATGTCGAAACTGTAGTGTTTGGTTGTTCCTATTTTTAAGGCTTTTTGCTGAATTTGATTGATTTCTTCGTCACTGATTCCACCGGCATTGACGAATACTGAATGCACTTCATAACCTTTGTTAATCAAATCATAAAGACAATAGGTTGTGTCAAGTCCACCTGAAAAGGCTAGAACAATTTTCTGTTTCATATTTTTTCTCCAAACAAATTTAACATCATCGCTTTTTGTACATGCAGTCTGTTTTCTGCTTCTTCGATAGCCACACAGTAATCACTGTCCATGACTGCATCCGTTGCCTTGATATTTCTTCTCAGTGGAAGACAATGACTGAATTTAGCCTGATTGGTTAGTGACATTTTATGTTCATCAACCATGAAATGGGCATATTGACGTCTGATTTTAAATTCTTCCTCGGGGTTTCCGTAGTAGGGTAGTGCTCCCCAACTTTTTGCATAGACAAAATCAGCATTGTTATAGGACTCTTCGATATCGTGTGAAATTGTTAAAGTCGAACCTTGTTGCTGGCAGTTTTCTTCGGCTATCTTTAGATATTTTTTATCCAGTAGATAATCTTTATTGGGACAAAGTAATGTCACATCCATGCCAAATTTGGAAGCAATAGATAAAGCCGAGTTTGCAACAGCGGTATTTAATGGTTTTGGGTGGTAAGTCCATGTCAGCAGAAATTTTTTATTCTCAACTTTTCCCAAATGTTTTTTCATTGTCATCATCAAAGCCAGTTCTTGACAAGGATGAACAATGGTTTCCATGTTAATAATTGGGACGTTGGAATACTTTACAAAGGATTTGATGACATTGTCCTGTTTATCGTAATCCCAATTCTGAAATTTTGGGAAAGCTCTGATGGCAATCGCATCGACATAAGTTGATAAAACAGCTGCAACTTCCTTGATGTGTTCTTCGGCATCGCCATTCATTACAATTCCTTCCTCAAACTCGATTCCCCAAGCATCTTTTCCGGGTTGCAGGACGATGGCTGTTCCGCCTAATTGTTGGATTCCCAACTCAAAGGAAGTTCGCGTTCTCATGGATGGATTCAAGAACAAAAGAGCAAAAGATTTGTTTTTGAAATTTTGATGAAAAGGAGATTCTTTCAGCTGATTGGCAACATCAATTAAGTCTTCAATCTCTGACTTCGACCAGTCTTCGGTGTTGATAAAGTTTTTGTACATAATAGCTCCGGTATTTAGTCAACAAAAGCCAGAATGTAAAAACCCGGCTTTTGCCGGGTTTTGTAAACTTATTCTATAAAAATTATAACTCTACACCCCGGCATGTTTCATGCGACGGCGTGCACGTCGAACAACAGCAACACTGGCTACTGAAGCTGTGGCTTGTATATAATTCTGTTGTTTAAACGTGTTTTTCATAATTTAATCATTTAATTCTTGGGTTGAGTCTAGCAATCAAAATTTTAATTCACAAGAATTTTTTTAAAAATAATTTAAAACGACATCATTTTTATTGCGGTATCAAGCATTCGATTAGAAAAACCCCATTCATTGTCATACCATGAAAACACCTGAACCAGTGTTCCGTTTTTGATATTAGTCAGACTGGCGTCAAAAGTGGAGGATGCCGGATTGTGATTAAAATCGATTGATACCAGTGGTTTGTCATTGTAGCCTAAAATATGAGGCATTTGCTGACTGGCTTTGAACATAATCGAGTTTACTTCTTCGATTGTTGTTGGACGGGATGCCTGAAAGACTAAATCAACAATAGAAACATTGATGGTCGGTACTCGCATGGCAAATCCATCTAGTTTACCATTTAACTCCGGTAATACTAATCCAACAGCTTTTGCAGCGCCGGTACTGGTTGGAATTTGGCTCATTGTTGCTGAACGGGCACGATGTAAATCTGCATGAGCGGTGTCGGATAAAACCTGATCATTCGTATAAGCATGAATAGAAGTCATTAAACCGGATTCGACACCAATCGCATCATGCAAAGGCTTCACAAGCGGTGCTAAGCAGTTGGTGGTGCAAGACGCATTGGAAACGATTTGGTGTTCCGGTTTTAGGACATCATCATTAACACCATAAACAATTGTGGCATCGACTTCACCTTTTGCCGGAGCTGAAATCAGGACCTTTTTCGCTCCTGCTTTGAGATGTTTGCTCGCTAACTCGCGGCTTTTGAATCGACCGGTACAATCCATAACCAAGTCAACTTCCAATTCAGCCCAAGGTAATTTCTCAGGATCGGTTTCGGAATAATATTTGATCTTGTCACCATTGATAATCAGTTCATCACTAGTATGATCCACCACAGCATTAAACTTGCCATGAGCGGTGTCATATTGAGTAATATGTGCTGAAACATCAATTCCCGCCAAATCATTGACTGCAACGATTTGAATTTCATTTTTTCGATTGTATTCATACAAAGCACGAACGATACAACGCCCGATACGACCATAACCGTTAATTGCAACACGAATTGTCATTCTATTTCTCCTTGTTGTTTTCTACTATTTTCTCATACAGATATGAGATGTTCAATTATAATAGTCATAGTTATATCATTAAAACATGACAGAAAAATGAAGATTATTGCAGATGAGAATATTCCTTTGGTGAATGATTTTTTTTCACATATTGGAGAGATAACAACTAAGCCTGGTCGGCAAATATGCAATCAGGATTTGCTTGATATTGATGTACTGCTTGTACGTTCTGTGACTAATGTTGATAAGAATTTGTTGCAAAATACACCTGTTAAATTTGTTGCATCAGCAACAAGTGGTGTCAATCATGTCAAATTGTCTGAGTTGAATTCGTTAGGAATTAGATTTGCAAATGCTTTGGGAAGCAATGCCAATTCTGTGGCTCAGTATGTAATTTCAGCGATTTGTTATTGGTGTCAGCAGCAAGATAGAAACATCCACGATGTCACGGTGGGGATTGTCGGCTATGGCAATGTTGGTCAAACATTGAAAAAATACTGTGATATGTTAGGTATTTTAACAGTTATCAATGATCCACCATTACAAGATTTAAATCCTCAGCTGCTGAAGTTTTCGTCATTACCAGAGTCTCTTTGTTGTGATGTTGTTAGTTTTCACACGCCTTTGACATTCGATGGAAAGTATTCGACTTATCAGTTTATCAATAAAAGCACATTAAAGTTCCTAAAAAATGATGCTCTTTTAATTAATTCTTCTCGTGGTGAGGTTATTGATGAATCAGCATTGCTCAACCATAAACAACAAAACGAAGACATACAACTAGTTCTTGATGTCTGGAATGATGAACCGAATATCAATCTTAAATTATTGGAAAATACCTTATTGGCAACTCCGCATATTGCGGGATATAGCTATGACGGAAAAGTCAGAGGAACGAAGATGATTTATCAGGCTTGTTGTGATTATTTTGGAATAAATAGAGCAGAAGTTGTAATTGATGACGCAAAGTTTCCAAAGCAAATTTTTGTTGAATTAAATAGTTCAAACTCAATTTGCAAAGATGTGTTATCAGCCTATGATATTGTCAGTGACAGTCAAAAACTGCAAAAAATACTAAATCACCCGGAACTGCAAAGTGGTGAATACTTCGATTCACTGAGAAAAAATTATCCGATTCGTAGAGAATGGCTATATTAATTGCTTAATTTGTTCAGTTGTGTGTCGTGCAGTTTTGTTAGTGTAATTAAAGCAAGGATAGAACCAAACATTGCCCATGCCATATCCGATTGAGTGTCCCAGACATATCCTTGAGTTCCTAAAAATGCAACAGCATCATCACCTGAAGCAACGGCAACCCACCATTCTATAAGTTCATAAAAAGCACTAAATGCCAAGCAAACACTAACAATTAAATATCTTCGCCACCAAACTCCAAACACGACATTATGGCGGATAAATAATTCTCGGGCTAAAATTGCTGGAACAAATCCTTGGGCAAAATGACCCAGTTTGTCATAATTATTTCGAGATAAATCATATGTTTCTTTAATCCAGTCAAATAACGGAACTTCAGCATAAGTGTAATGACCACCAACCATAAGAATAATGCAGTGAATTAATATCAAAATATACAGCAACGGAGTTAATGGAAAGCTCCTGTATGTAAAAGCAAGGATGATAACTGCTATGATTGCCGGCAGAACTTCCAGAAACCAAGTGAATTTATCTTTGGGTTCAATGGCTGACCAAATTAAAACACTTACAAACAGCAACAGCCAAATGATTTGATAGACAGGTTTTTGCATTACTTTCTCAGATACTCCATAAAGCTATAATTGTACAAATTTTTATCATCAGCTTTGCAATCAATTTGGGAAACTAGTTTCCATTCATCAGGACTCCACTCAAAATGTGTATCTCCATCAAATTGATGATGTATTTTAGTAATGAGTAATTTTTTCACATAGGGCATCAGTAATTTGTAAATCATAGCGCCACCTATAATCATCGCTTCGTCCTCGTAATCATTAATGCCATCCAGTTTATGAATGATTTCAAAACCTTCACGGGTAAATTCGACATTTCTTGTGAGAACCACATTTCTTCTTTGAGGAAGTACATAGGGAAGTGATTCACATGTTTTTCGACCCATAAGAATCGTTTTATTGAGCGTTTGCTGTTTGAAATATTTTAAATCAGCCGGTAAATGCCAAGGAAGTGAGTTATCTCTACCAATGAGATTGTTCTCATCCATGGCAACAATAATACTCAGATTTGTTTTAATGTTCATACCGCAACCGGGGCTTTGATATGTGGATGAGCTTGATAATCAGTTAGTTCAAAATCGTCATAAGTAAACTCGAATATATCCTTGATATCAGGATTTATCTTCATAGTTGGTAGAGAATAGGGTGTTCGTGAAACCTGTTCTTTAGCTTGTTCAATATGATTGGAGTAGAGGTGAGCATCACCAAATGTATGAACAAAATCACCGACCTCTAAGTCACATACCTGTGCCATCATCATGGTAAGCAGTGCGTATGAAGCGATGTTAAATGGAACGCCTAAAAAAACATCAGCGCTGCGTTGGTAGAGTTGGCATGATAGCTTGTTATCTGCGACATAAAACTGAAACAGACAATGACAAGGTGGTAGAGCCATGTTTTCAATTTCGCCGACATTCCATGAATTGACAATAATGCGTCTGGAATCCGGTGTTTCTTTGATTTGTTGAATGGTACTCTTGATTTGATCCACCTTTCTGCCGTCAGCCGTTGGCCAAGAACGCCATTGGTAGCCATAAACCGGTCCTAAATCACCGTTTTCATCAGCCCATTCATTCCAAATTCTCACACCGTTATCCTGTAAGTATTTGATATTGGTATCACCGGCAAGAAACCATAGTAGTTCATGAATAATTGATTTGAGATGTAGTTTCTTGGTTGTTACTATAGGAAAGCCTTTGGATAAATCAAAACGCATTTGATACCCAAACAAACTACGAGTGCCCGTGTTAGTGCGGTCAGTTTTTGTAGCTCCTTGGTCCAGGAGTGTTTGCAATAATTGAAGATAGTTTTTCATTTAGCTCAATTCAACTTGAAATTCAATGCTAATTATACTTGAAAAAGATGATAAATATTTATTCGACATAAAAAATAAGGCTATCATTTCTGATAGCCTTACTTCTAATTAATTGTTGTAAGATTGTTCTATTAACCGAACAGTGACTTCAGTCCAGTTTGAGCATTGCGTTGCAATATTCCTTGGATTTTGTCACCTGAAAGGTTCAAAGACTCAGGAAGAATAGCTTTTCTAACCATTGGTCTGTCAACTTTTGACATGAAAGCACGTTTTGACAAATCAATTGTTTTACTGGATTGAACATCATTTTTATTGTTGTCTCTTAACATCAAAACTTGTGGTCTTAATCTTTTCTCAGGGTTATGAGAAACAACTAATCCAATTGAATTATCAGTCAATTCAACTATAGTACCAGCCGGGTACAAACCAATCGCTTGAATAAAGTCATCAATCAACTTGCTTGAAAACATTTTATCACGTTGCGTGTACAACCAATCCATTGCTTCCGATGGTGTCATGTACTGACCATAAGCTTTTTTGCTTGTGATGGCATCAAATACATCAACCAATCCGGCAATTTGACCGAAGAAAGGAATTTCCGCTCCGACAAATCCATAAGGATAACCAGAACCATTGAATCTTTCATGGTGCGTTTCAACAATAACAAGAGTCGAGTGCTCAACATTCTTGTCTTTAGCCAACATTTCGACACCTAACTCGACGTGACTACGAACAATCGCCATTTCTTTTTCAGAAAGTTCGCCTGATTTGTTTAGTAATTCACGTTTGATTTTGGTCTTACCAATGTCTGACAATAACACTCCAGTTGCCAAAGAAATTAAATCATCTTCTTCTAATCCCAAGTGACGACCAAAAACAGTTGCTAAAACACTCGCTCTTAAAGAGTGATTATATGTGTAGTCGCCTTTGTCTTTTAATCGACTGAGCCAAATCATCGTGTTTGGATTGTTAATGACACTTTTAACGACTGATTTGGTCAGTTTTTTGGTTTCGCTAACATCCAACCCTTTGCCAACTCTGAGATTGAAACTCAATTGCTCGACTGAATATGATAAGTCTGAGAATAAAACCTTTGCATTATCAATTTCTTTTTTGAAAGGTTTGGTGATTGCATCATATTTGCCGATATGAAGAGGAATTTTTTTCAAGTCAGAGGCAAAAACATATTTAGATTTCGTTTTTCCACTTTCAGCTTGTCTTTTCTTCTCTTCAACCAAAAGAGGAGAAGGTTTGAAAGGAGTGTTTTCTTTGTAAGATTGCGTTCCTTTTTCAGCGTCAATGTACACATAATCGCAGAATCTTTTAACTTCTTCGAGTTCATGTTTTGTGCGAATATAAAATCCCTGAAACGGAAAAGGGGTTTCAAGCCAAGATCTGTCAAGTTGACAAATATACATGCCGACTTGAAGATGTGTAACAGAGATTTTATCTTTAGTAATCATAGCTGCTTCAAAATGTATTAGTTAGATTCTTTCACCTTGACACAAATTCTATACTTTTCAAAATTTTGAAAATGTGAACCAATTCATGTTTTCAAAAGAATTATAAATATTTTCCATGATTTTACACAAAATATTTATATTTACAAATCAAGAAATACAAATTGGCAAATAATTATGCCATCGCCTTAATTTTATTATTCAAACGGCTTTTATGTCTTGCAACTTTGTTTTTGTGAAAGATTCCTTTGTTGGATACTTTGTCAATGGCTTTGACCATTGTGCTGTATAACTCCTGAGCTTTAGCTTTGTCACCGGCTTCGATGGCTTTACACACGTTTTTTATATATGTTCTGGCTTCTGAACGCAGACCCATGTTGTGGATTCTGCTTTTCGCTGCTTGTCTGACTCTTTTTCTTGCTTGTGCTGAATTAGCCAAAATACTTCTCCAAAAAATTACTGTTAAAAAATAAGCGGGGAATTATCGTGTTTATTGTTGCTTGAGTCAATGTTTTAGCTGTTTAAACGTCAGATATGGTGTATTTATTATGCTTAAGAGTAACTTTATAAGTTTTTTTTGATGTTTCAATAGACAATCTTCATTAGAGTTTTAAAATTCACGCAGGCAGTTTCTGCCGTGACAATAAATTCAGAAGCCAATAATTTATGAGTCTATTTAAGGCTACAGCCATAGTTAGTGTTTTTACATTCATATCACGAATCAGTGGATTTGTTCGTGATATGGTTGTTGCGTGGTTGTGGGGAACTTCGATTTGGGGAAGTGCTTTTTTTGTTGTTTTTCAGATTCCAAACTTTATGCGGCGTTTATTTGCTGAAGGATCTTTTTCTTTGGCCTTTGTTCCGGTATTGAACGAAATTAAAGCAAC
>JAGRJP010000143.1:0-1652 GCA_020442665.1 Lysobacterales bacterium | reverse complement strand
ATTATAGTCTGGATTGTGATGGAAATATTTGCTCCGCAAGTTTTGACCTTATTTGCATATACCTGGACCGAAGATAAACCGGAAGTTTTTGATGAAGCGGTTTGGATGTTGCGCTTTACCTTGTTTTACTTACCATTGATTACGCTGGTTGCATTTGCCGGCGGAATTTTAAATGCACACAAAAAATTTGCTTTACCGGCAGCGACTCCAATTCTGCTGAATTTGTCTTTAATTGGTTGTGCAATTTTTTTAAAAGACTCTTTTGATATTTCCGTAAAATCTTTGGCAGTTGGTGTTTTGGTTGCCGGTGTATTGCAGTTGTTGGTTCAGATTCCATCTTTATATCGTTTGGGTTTAATACCCAAATTTATTCCTGATTTTAAGGATTCAAAAATCAAAAAAGTGATGAAATTAATGGTTCCAACCTTGTTTGCGTCTTCAGTGGCACAAGTGAACTTGCTATTAGATACATTGATTGCAACGATGTTGCCGATTGTTGGTGTGAGTTTTTTATATTTCTCCAATCGATTGCTTGAGTTTCCTTTGGGTGTTTTTGTCATTGCAATTTCAACGGTAATTCTGCCGACTTTATCTCGGCAGTTTGCGAAAAGTGAAGATGAAAAATTCCTTAACACTATGAAATGGGCATTGAATTTAGGTTTTTTTATTGCCATACCGGCAGCAGTTGGTTTGCTGGTGTTAGCAAAAGAAGTTGTGGTTACACTTTATCAATACGGCGAATTTAATGCTGAATCAACGGAATTTACCTCGTTGAGTTTAATAGCTTTTATGTTGGCATTACCGGCTTTTGTTTTGAATAAAATCTTGTTGCCGGCTTATTATTCACGCAAGGATACTAAAACTCCTGTGAAAATTGGTTTGATTTCAATGTTTTCAAATATGGGACTGAATATCCTGTTTGTTTGGCTGATGTGGTATTTGGGATTTATCGCACTTCATGTGGGTTTGGCGTTAGCCAGCGCTGTCTCTGGGTGGTTGCAGACAATTCTACTCTATAGAAGTTTGAAAAAAAATGGCATTATTTCCAATGGAGTGATTGATTGGATGTTTGTTGTTAAAATCAGTGTTTCCGCAATTGTTATGGCTGGAGTTTTAGTGTTTATTATTTCAAATTTATCTGAGTGGCAAGTTTATTCTGCAAGTTGGAGAGCTTTGTATTTATTGATGTGCATTTCAATTGGTTTTGCGATTTATTTGCTCTGCTTGAAAGCTCAAAGAGTTAATTTTAAAAATCTGTTAGTTCATCAGAGTTGAATGTTTTGAAATTTATTCGTTATCCGCAATTTTGTGACCTCAATAAACCATCGGCTGTAACGATTGGAAATTTTGATGGTGTTCATCTGGGACATCAGTATTTAATCAGGCAGATTGTCAAACGTGCGAAAGAAGATGGCTTGCAATCAATTGTCGTGACGATGTCACCATTAGCTTCTCAGTATTTTGCCGGAAAAGATAATGTTAAAATCATTACGCCATTCAAACAGAAATTTAATTTATTTAAAGATTTAAAAGCAAATGTCGGCTGTTTTTTGAATTTTAACGACAAATTGGCTCACTTGGAAGCTGAAGAATTTATCCAAGATGTTTTGATTGATGGGCTGAATGTCCAATATATTTTGATTGGTGATGAC
>JAGRJP010000142.1 GCA_020442665.1 Lysobacterales bacterium | reverse complement strand
TGATAAAATCCCGGGCTGTTTATGCAACTAACGAACAGAAAATATGGTTTGATAGCATTCGTGAGAAAATAATTAGGCTGAAAAGAGACCCGAAAGAAGTTGATAAACAACTCAACGAAATGTCAGAAAAACTCAAACTACAAGGCAATAAAAATCATGAAAAGGAATTTGAGGTTTTAGGGGAAATTTTGAAAAAGGCCCACAATCAGCCTGAGGTTATCAATTCTATTTTTGATCAAACAGATAACAACCTCAAATTTGAAGCCTCCATTAATAGACATGAATAGCCATGAATAAGAATCCTTTTCCTTTGGCAGTTACAACAAATCCAATTGTTCAAATCGAAGACGACTCTGTTCTTTCAAATAACTTCAACGACATCTATTTCCAACCAAACAATGGTTTAGAAGAAAAAAAATACGTTTTCCTTGATGGAAATAACTTACCTCAGAACTGGAAAAAAAAGTCTGTATTTACAATTGCCGAAACCGGATTTGGAATTGGATTGAATTTTTTAAGCACTTTAAAACTTTGGCATGAAACCCATGAAAAAAACCAGCAATTACACTACATCAGCTGTGAGTTATTTCCTTTTGATATTCAGCAGTTAGATGATATTTTATCACCGATAGAAAACTTCAAACCTTTTACAAAAATATTTCTGGAGAAATATCCCCAAGTCAAAACCTATGGTTTTCATCGCATTCGCTTTGAAGAATTTAACTGCACATTAATGCTGATTTTTGGTGATTGTGTCGATGCTTTTGAAAACATGGATGCCAAAATTGATGCATGGTTTCTGGATGGTTTTGCTCCGAGTAAAAACCCACAAATGTGGTCTGAAAGACTTTTTAAAAGAATTTCCGAACTTTCGCAACAAGGAACAACTTTATCCACTTATTCCGTCGCAGCAAATCTGAAAAAACAACTGACAGAAAATGGTTTTGTTATTCAAAAGAAAAAAGGATTTGGTAAAAAACGTGAAATGCTGACTGCCACATTTCAAGCAGAACAAACTGAAATATTCGAAAAACAACCTTGGGCACAAACATTTTCAGTCAATGAAAAAGATGAAATTACCATTCTGGGCGCGGGAATTGCAGGATTGAGTATTGCCGATTGTTTTCGTTCTTATGGAAAAAAAGTCACCTTGATTGACAGGCAAGTTAAGCCTTTTTTGGAAACTTCGGGAAATCCCCAAGCAATGGTCATGCCTTCTTTTGATTTGAATGATTCGCCGGAAGCCCGTTTTTATCTCACGGCTTTTTTATATGCTGTCAGATACTATTCAAATCAGTTTTATCATCCGGTCGGAGTTCATCATCTGGCTTTCACAGAGAAACAACAATGCTGGCAGGATAAATTGCTGAACAAATTCAACCTGCCGGAATTACTGATCAAATATCATGATAAAGGCATTCTTTATCCCTCAGCCGGTTGGTTGGATACTCAAGGTCATGCAGAAGATAAATTCAAAAAAATTGACAACTATATCAGTGCTGAGATAGATAAAATTCTGTTTGAAGATGGACTCTGGCATCTTTTTTCAAATGGTAAATTAATACACAAATGCAAGACTTTAATACTGGCAAATGGCATTAATGTGGTTCAGCTTTTAGCCAATTCGAATATTGATTATCAACTTCCTTTAACCGCAAAACATGGACAAATTAGTTATTTCAAAACTAAAAATTCAGACTCTATCATAGCCAAAAGCCCTCATGTTCAACTTGCGGATGGTTACATCACTCCGCAATGGAATGGAGTGCAAACTTGTGGTGCAACTTTTGATCATTTGCCTGAGAATCAATGGTTTCAGCCGGCTCTCCCTGAAGAAGACCACTGGCGGAGAAATATTGAGTTCTGGAAGGATACAGACTACTATCCCGAATTGCTAGAGTTTCAAAGTCATCAAACTCGTGCCGGAATTCGCGTCACCACACCGGATCATTTGCCGGTTTGCGGTGCAGTCATTGACCAAAAGCAATTTTGTAAAGATTATTATGATATTCATCACGGCAGACATTGGAAACAGTATCCAAAACCTAAACCCATCAATAACTTATATATTTTGACAGGATTGGGCTCTCGTGGATTCTGCTCTGCTCCATTACTTGCAGAATATCTTTGCAATCAAATACTAGGACAACCTTTAACACTCGACAGACAGATGCAAAAGACTGTACACCCGAATCGGTTTTTGTATCGAAAATTACAGAAAAATAATAAATAATTTGCTGCTAACAGATAATTAACATCCCTTTGAATATAATTATTATATTGTTCAACAAGGGATACCCATTATGAAACTATTTATTTTACTTTTGACACTTTCCATTCAATCTGTGTATGCAACATTCAGCCTGAATAGTTTAAACATTCCATTGGATGAAGATAATCCAAGTGCGCTGGCTATCAATGGAAAATTATTTTATTTGGATGAAAACCGGCAAGTCTGGATTAATCATTCAAGCACTCTCAGTTCCACCAAAATCATGATTGACGGTCAAGCGGTCCTAGCAAAAACACCTGTTCTAACAGAAAACTATGTTTTATTTATCAATCAATCTGATAATGATACCTTATGGAGAACTGATGGAGAGCAGTTTGAAAGATTATCTGATTTGCAACTAAATCGATTATCAAGATATCAAAGCTCAATAGTAAATGCTCAAATTAAAGAATCTGATGACTTCATAACAACTGACGGAGAAAGTGTTAATCGTTATGAAATTTTTCCGCTAACACAAACAATTGATTCAAATGTCTCACTCGCATCAGCTTATGTATGCCAGTTTGATGAAAACAACCTCATTTTTCGTGCATTAGACTCACAAACCTCAAATGCAAGCAAATATTATTTTTATGTAAATAGTGATATTAGCCCTATTCAATTCATGCTTGGTGAAATTGAAGTAGAGCCGGACTTTGTGCTACAACATGGAAATATGTGTATATACAGGTTTTTTAATAACTCCGAGAATATCTCTCATCACTTCATTATAGATGATTCAGGAGACGTAGCAGAAATTACTTCTAATGATGAAGACTGGTATTTTGATAATTATTTTATATTTTCAGACAAATTATTAGCATTTCGAAAACATCGTTTAAATTATTCTATTACATATGCTCCTTTGTTGTATTCATTAGAAAACAATCAGTTTGAATTAATCAATGACTTTAACAATGAAAATTTATTTGTAAAAGATTTCTGGGTTAACAATAATTATCTTTATATTCAAAATTATTCTGGTTGTATAGCACCAATCCCACCCGGTATTTCTACCAAATGCTCTCCAAATCCTCCCAATAATGGTGACTTATTTGTAATTAATAGCTCTTTCAATGTTGAAAACAAAATATTTGATAAAAGGATAGAAAACCAAGAAATTGATATACTTAATTCAGTAACCAGCGCTTTTGTAATTTTTGATGATAATAATAGCGCATTATCTATGCTTGCATCAGGTCAATTGGTTTCAAGTTTACTCAATACAAATATTGAAATCATCGACATCATCGGAGAAGCTGAAAATGGCTACTATTTCCACGGAAAAGATAAAAATTCTGGTCGAAACTTAGTCTATCTGGCATCCGATACACCTGTCATTTCACACCAGCTTGCAGGATTATGGACCAGTCTGGATTGGCAATCTCAAGGCATGACAGTATTTACCGGACAAAGACAGGATAATAGTGAGTACTTATTCTTGAGCTTCTATTTCTATCGCAACGGAGAGCCGTTTTGGATAGCAGGTAGTACTGAGTTAAATTCCGGGGCTTCTTCGCTAACACTTGATATCTACGAGTTTAAAGGGGCTTCATTTTTGCCTGATGATTCAAATCATAATCACCAGCAAATTGAGTTCGGCTCAATTACATTAATTCCGGCAAGCTGTAACAACATGGCCGTTGAAATGACTCCAACAGAAAGTGAAACCATCTATCTATCAATGGAACGTTTTCCTGATTTCACCAACTCAAACAGTTGTTCGGACTAGTTGTTATAAATCTCCGAGAAAGCGAAGTTTTGCTTTCTCGGAGCAATTATTTAATTATTCAAAGCCATTTTTAAAAATACGATCATCATCAGGGCTGTCATATTCATAAGCACCAAGATCGCGAATATTATTGACAGCAAAACCTCGTTGATCCTGATTTGTTGAATTGATATCTCCTAGATCAATAGCTTCACTACCTTCTAATAATGCATGTGTCTTTACACAGTTTCCATTTGCAAAAGGTGTGACGCATTCATTGTCTTCCAAACCACCCACGGTTGTAGGTGTTAAAATCGTGGCTAACATCCCCGTACACTCACTCGATGCGTTATCTGACATATTGTTTGTACCACTTTGAGAGCCACCGTTGTTATAGCAATCATCCCCGCTTGTCGTTGCTGAATTACTGTGAAACAAAGAATTGTTAAGACTTGAAATCACACCCGAGGAACTATTAGACAGAGCACCACCATTATTTCCTGAATTCCCTGAAAAAGTAACATTTAAGATTTCAGTGAGTGTTCCGGTATTTGCGAACCCTCCGCCGAGATTATCAACCGAGTTTCCTGACACAGTGCTGTTGCTTAATTTGGTTAAAGTTCCGGCATTGAACCCGGCTCCACCGGCATTTGCCTGATTATTAAAAAATGTGGTTTTCCTGATTGCAGTAACCAGCCCTTCATTATAGACAGCCCCTCCTCGATGAGCTTTATTGGTTAGGAACGCTGTTTTTGCGATGACCAAATCGCCTGAGTTTAATATGGCTCCACCATAAAAAGTTTCAGTGTTTGAATTTCCATCCACACAGCCACGTTTAAGAACAAGATTATTCAGTTCCAAATCCCCGGCTGAATCCACTCTAAGCAATCTAAACTCGGAATCATTCGTTATTCCGTCATTGTTACAACCCAGGAAACT
>JAGRJP010000141.1:1412-10698 GCA_020442665.1 Lysobacterales bacterium | reverse complement strand
GCTGACTTATATGTCAGACATGGCGCTCAATCAACAACAAGCTCTTATGATTGTCGCCCTTATAAAAACGGCAATACTGAGTCATGTTCTTTCAGCTCACCGGCAAGTGGAACATGGTACATTGATATCAGAGGATATTCTGCAGCATCTGGAGTTACATTAAACGTAACTGCTGATTAATAAAAAGCAGATATTCATATGAATAAAAAGGCTCGCAAATGTGAGCCTTTTTTATTGGGAATTCCCTTATCTCAAAAATATCAGAAACCACATATTCCAAATTCTTTAACAAAAGAATATAAACATGATAAAATCTCCGCCTTTCAGGTTTTCACCAAGTTAATTTAAATGTCTTTGTTTGTCATTGGACTCAATCACAATACGGCTGATGTCGATGTTCGGGAAAAGTTATCAATTCCCGAATATGAAATTGGCAATGTTGTTATTCAGATTTGTAAAGACAATCGCATTGAAGCTTGTGTCATTATCTCAACTTGTAATCGAACAGAGTTTTATTATTCTTCAGATAACAAACAACTGGCGATAGACTCCTTTTGCAAATGGTTTGGCCTTGATTACGATTCCATCAAACAACATATCTACATCAAATCAAAACTGGAATGCGTTCAGCACCTTTATAAAGTTTCCGCAGGACTGGACTCGATGATTTTAGGAGAGGCTCAAATTTTGGGACAGGTCAAATCATCCTATGAAATATCAAAAGATAACAAGGCATTAGATACAACAACTGATCGCTTGTTTCAATCAGCATTCAGAGTTGCAAAATCAGTCAGGAGCAGCACAGATATCGGCAAAAACCCTGTTTCCATTGCCAATAGTGCGGTCAATTTATCCAAACAAATATTTGGAGACCTTACCGAGCAAAGCATTTTAATGATTGGAGCCGGTTCAACAGCAGAACTATTACTGCGTTATTTGGCAAAAAACAATTACAAACAACTTGCCATTGCCAATCGCAACCTAAACAACGCTGAAAATCTGGCACAACAGTTTCAGGGTTTAGCATTTCAACTGGATTTTTTGCATAGCAAGATTTCAGATTATGATCTGATATTTACCGCAACAGCGAGTAAAGAGCCTCTGATTGATTCAGAAATGATTAAAGCCGCTTTGCAGAAACGTAAACACAAACCAATGGTCATCATTGACATTGCTATTCCTCGTGATGTGGATAAATCGGTCAAAAAATTCAATGACGTTTTTTATTACGAAGTTGATGATTTGCAAAAAGTCATTTCTAAAAACCTGCAAAACCGTGAACTTGCAGCCATTGAAGCCGAAAAGATAATTGTTGCCGAAGCTGAAATCTTCATGGATTGGTATAAATCCCAGCAGCACACTCAATTGATTCACAATTTCCAAAGGGAAACTGCTAGAATACGTAAAGAAAGTTTGGATAAAGCGCTTAATAAAATTTCCAGTGGCGGAGATATTGAAGATGTGCTGTTTTATCTGGCGAACAACCTGACAAAAAAATTAAACCATACACCGGTTAAAGCGATTAGAAATGCCATCCAATCCGGCGATATCAATAAAATCAATACAATTAAAGAACTTTTTAACATAGATCAAAATAATGACACCTGAACTCATCGTCAAACTGGAAAAAGCAACCGAGCGTCACGAAGAAATTGCTCACCTACTCTCTGATCCTGATGTCATGGCCGATCAAAATCAGTTTCGAGAATTATCAAAAGAATATGCCAGTCTGGAAGACTTGGTCGTTACATTTGCAAAACTAAAACAGGCGGAAAGTGATATTAAAGAATCACAAGAAATGATGAGTGATCCGGAGATGGCTGAACTGGCAAAAGAAACTCTAGAGGAGGCCAAAGATAACTTTTCAGAATTAGGAAAACAATTGCGAATTTTATTAATTCCCAAAGATCCTGATGATGATAAAGATATTTATCTGGAAGTTCGTGCCGGAACCGGTGGAGATGAGGCATCAATTTTCTCAGGTGATTTATTCCGCATGTATTCACGCTATGCCGAAAGAAAGAAATGGAAAATCAACATCGTGAGTGCCAGTGAGGGCGAACACGGTGGTTTCAAAGAAGTGATTGCACAGGTCGAAGGCGACGGTGTTTATTCGAGATTTAAATTTGAATCCGGCACTCATCGTGTGCAAAGAGTTCCGGCAACCGAGTCTCAAGGTCGCATTCACACATCCGCTTGCACTGTTGCAATATTACCGGTCATTAGCGAAGTTGAAGCCGTTGACATCAATCCGGCTGACTTGCGTGTTGATACTTTTCGCTCTTCAGGTGCCGGCGGTCAGCACGTCAATACCACGGACTCTGCCATTCGTTTAACACACATTCCGACCGGAATTGTGGTCGAATGCCAAGACCAAAGGTCTCAGCATAAAAATAAAGCTCGAGCCATGAGCTTATTACAAGCAAAAATTACTGACGTTGAAAAACAAAAACAAGCCTCCGAACAGAGTGAAGCTCGAAGACTTCAAGTCGGTTCGGGCGATCGTTCGCAAAGAATTCGAACTTATAACTATCCTCAGGGTCGAATAACCGATCACCGTATAAACCTGACACTCTACAAACTCAGCGAAGTAATGGAAGGAGATTTAGATCAGGTGATTGAACCTTTAATTCAACAAAACCAAGCCGATTTGCTGACAGAAAACTCGTAATATTATGAAAGTTAAAAAAGTAATGCACAAAACAATTTCTTCACTCACCATTTTTATCCTCGTGGTTATGCTCGCTTCTTGTAAAACCACAACAAAATCTGACATGAAGGAAATCGCCGAGGTCAATGCATTACTTCGTAATATCACCGTTGAAGCCATTAAGGAGAAAGACTATCACCAAGCTCAACGCAGTATCAATGCACTCATATTAAATGACAAATTTAGTGCCAACGACAATCAGGAAAACTGGAAATTTATTCATCCCGCACTTGTTAGCTTACCAAAAGATTTAGCTTACGAAGTCATTGAAAACGCACTGAAAAGCAATTCAGTAAACACTTCTTCAGACAAGCTTTTTGGACTGGCAAAAGTTTACACATCTTTCAAAGACACAGAAGCCGCCTCTGAAATTGTTGATAGATCAATTGCATTGGACAAAAACAATTTGGATGCCATCTTCTGGCGCGCTCGTTTATCCGCTATCAAAGGCGACAATAAAAATGCTGAAAAAGATTTTGAATATGTCATCAAAAAATCACCTCAGAATGAAGAGTATCTCAGCCAATACGCTAGTTTTCTGCAAGAGAATCATCAAGGAACGCAAGCGCAGGAAATGCTTTCTCGTTTAGAGCAAAATCCTGACAATATCTTCAAACGCATTGTCTTTGCACTTCAAGATAAAAACACCGAACAAGCAACCCAACTTTACCAAAAACTAAGGTCTGTTGAAGTCAGCGAAGATAGCGAGAATATGAAGAATTATCTCGCCGGCGAAGCGGCATACTGGCTCGAACTGGATGATGAAAGCATTGAATATTTCAAAAAAGTCAATGGTGGCGAGAGATATATGGATGCCCGGCAAATGCTTAGCCATCTCTATTACAATCAGGAAAAATACGATCAAGCCATCGAAGTTCTGCACCAACTGCAAAATGCTGAACAGGAATATGCCGTTCAAGCCTACCGTCTGGAAGCTACCATCGTTGGTAAACAAAAAAATGATAAAGCCGCTATCCGAATTCTAACCAACAGCCTGAAACTGATACCAAACAATTCCGACCTGCTTTATGATCGTGCCATGCTTTATGAAGCTGACGGAAAAACCAAAAAAGCTATCAATGATTTAGAAAAAATCATTGAGGACAATCCGGAACATGAGTTTGCGTTAAACGCCCTCGGATACACCATGGCAGACCATGATATTGACCTGGAAAAAGCCCATGAATACATTCAAAAAGCCATGGAAATCAAACCGGATAGCGCCGCCATTGTCGACTCACTCGGTTGGGTTCAATACAAAATGGGACAATATGAAGAAGCCGAAAAAAACCTGCAAAAAGCCATGGAACTCGACGACAGCGACGCCGAAATCTATCTACATCTGTATCACGCACTGATCAAACTTGATAAAAAAGAAGAAGCCAGAGAATTATTAAGAAAAGCCAAGGATTTATTTAAGGACAATAAAAAGGTTTTGGATATCAATGACTAAGGTTAATAATTCAAATACCTCATACCAATAACTTAAAGCTCGCGAAGAAATTTATTTTCTACCATGAAGGACATGAAGAATCGTAGGATGGGCTATGCCCATCAATTATATCAAGCAATCATTTAACGATGGGCGAAGCCCATCCTACATTGATCTCAAATCACTAAAAACCTATCATTCTGAGTGAAACCATTCCAACGCTCTTGTCATTCTGAGCGTAACGAAGTGAAGCCGAAGAATCTCGTATTTAACTCTCCAACCATTCTATCATCAGTTTTTTAATCATGGTCTGGTAAGGAACACCTTCCAATTTTGCTTTGGTTTTAAAGGCATTTAGCAGATTCTCAGGAACTTTCATACTAATCAACTTACTCATGTCAGGTTCGCGATAATGCAATTCACGGAATCCTTCAATAAACTCCACAATCTCCTCAACAGACATCTCTTTGCATCGCTCTAAATATTCATCAGAAAAAGTTTGTAATGCTTTCATAGTTTTTTCAATGCCTCAATATCCAATAAATCCTGCTGTCTGCCACTTTCCTGTTTCATCCGAATTAAATCTTCTTTTGATAAAACATTGATTGATATTTGCTGATGTCTGACCCTTTTAATTTTCATTCCTGATAAATCATGAGTTATAACAATGTCCAACTGCTCACTTGGTTTTATAGGATTGTAAAAATTCCAGGCAATCAGATTGCGATTATTGATATATTCATCTTTAAAATTAAAAATATCATCCGCAGAAATTGGCAACCTTGATTGTAAACCCATATCGATTAACACTTTTTCCAACTTCCTTAATACCGGTAACGACCATTTCAAAATAATATCAACATCCATAGTCCCACGAACAGCACCATGCAAACCCACAGCATATCCACCGACCAACGCGTAGGGAATATCGTTTTTGTTTAGTTCTTTGATAATTTTGGTAAGAAACATTCCTTAATTATATATTGGTATATACCATAGATACAATAAATAAACGCAGTATGATTCGATTTCTTTAAAAGTAGATTTTTAAAAAATTGGTTCACGTGTGTTCCTTAAAAACCCTTCATGAACTTCGTGTACTTCATGGTAAAATAGAAAGTTTTTATCCAAACCGATCCCTCGTCCGATTCACAATCGCAACCAATGACAACATCACCGGAACTTCAACCAGAACTCCGACAACAGTTGCCAATGCAGCTTTGGAATGGAGTCCGAACAAGCTGATGGCTACGGCTACAGCGAGTTCAAAGAAGTTAGATGTGCCAATCAGGCAGCTGGGCGCTGCTACATTGTGTTTGAGTTTGATTTTCCAGGCAATCCAGTAGGCTAAGGCAAAAATTCCATAGGTTTGAATCAGTAACGGAATCGAAACCAGCACAATATCCATTGGTTGTTCGATAATTGATTTTGCCTGCAATGCAAAAAGAATCACAATGGTTACCAAAAGTCCAGTGATGGAAATCGGAGCAATTTTATGCAAGAAAGAATTCAAACCTGATTCGCCGGATGTTGCAACTAAGAGTTTTCGAGTGATAATTCCTGCAATCAATGGAATCACCACATACAACAAAACAGAAACTAACAGTGTATCCCAAGGCACGGTTATATCAGTCACACCCAATAACAAACCAGCAATCGGAGCAAAGGCAAAAATCATAATCACATCATTCACAGAAACTTGTACCAGTGTGTAATTGGCGTCGCCTTTAGTAAGTTGAGACCAGACAAAAACCATTGCCGTGCACGGCGCAACTCCAAGTAATATTGCTCCTGCCAAATATTCGCTGGCAGTTTGCGGATCGAGCCATGAAGCGTACAAATATTTAAAAAACAATGTACCAATCAACGCCATAGTGAATGGTTTAATCAACCAATTGATGACTAATGTCAAAATCAAACCATTGGGATTTTTGGCAACATCTTTGATGGAGCTGAAATCCACTTTTACCATCATTGGATAAATCATTAGCCATATCAACACTGCTATGACGATATTGACTTTGGCAACTTCAAATCCGGCAATCAGTTGAAAAACATCAGGAAAGAACTTACCTAAAACTACACCACCGACAATGCACAAGCCAACCCAAACACTTAAATACCTTTCAAATAAATTCATTCTTTTATAATCTCTTGTATGTTTTTCTGATTTATTTCTTCATCTTGCAAGCCAATCAATTGCTCAATCCAGTATTTTAGCCTTACAAATGTATGTTCAAACGCTTGGGAGCGATTTTGTACGACCTTGTCCGGATCGGGTAGCCCCCAATGCACTTTTATTGCTTTGCCTAAATACAAAGGGCAGGTCTCATTGGCAGCGTTATCACAAACGGTAATCACAACATCAAAATCAATTTCGGAAAACTCATCCCATGACTGGCTTTTATACCCCTGCTTTGGCAGACCAAACTTTTCCAGAACTGCCAAACTGTCGGGATTAACTTGACCGGTTGGCTGACTTCCTGCACTATAAGCCAGAAATCTTGACTGACCATAATGATTGAGGATGGCTTCGGCAAGAATGGAACGGCATGAATTGCCCGTGCATAAAAATAGGACGTTGTACATTAATTGAAATTTACAAAAGCGATAATTATAACTTCATATCTCCTGAATTCTGTTCTTTAATCACAGAACTCAACTAAAATAAAACCATGCAGAATCAGTTTAATCAATTTGTCATCAATCGCTATCCGCAAAACCAGTCCAATTTACAAGCATGGGATTCAGCTGATGAATACTTGTTAAGCGAACTGGGTCAATTTGAAGATTTAAAATCTCGGAATATTTTAATTTTCAATGATGCTTTCGGTGCTTTATCGGTGTCATTGTCTGAGCTCAAACCAACAACAGTTACGGATTCCTACATTAGCCATCAGGCGATTCAGAAAAATCTTGAATTAAACGGAGTTCCTGAAAGCTCAATCACTCTGCTCAATCCTTTGGATGAAATACGGTCAGAGTTTAATATTGTTTTGATAAAAATACCAAAGTCACTGGATGACCTGATTTATTTTCTGTCAATCGTACAAAAAAATTTGCACACGGAAAGCAAAATCCTTCTGGCAGGAATGATGAAACACATTCCTAAGAACCTTTGGGATGTTCTTCAACAATACGGAGAGTGCTCAACCTTGCCGGGTGTTAAAAAAGCCAAATTGTTATATTTTAAATTCGTGGATAAAATAACTTCTCCCTACCCTAACTATTTCAAACTACCGGATAGTGAAACCAAAGTATTCAATCACGCTAATGTGTTTTCCAAAAACTCATTGGATATCGGCACTCGGTTTTTGCTGGATAATCTTCCTAAGATGGATCTACCTGAAAAAATCATTGATTTGGCGTGTGGAAACGGTGTGATTGGACTCTCTCTAGCTAAAATTTATCCTCAAGCAGAAATCACATTTACCGATGAATCGTTTATGGCGGTAGAATCTGCCAGATTGACTATGAAAGCTAATTTCAATGATCTATCCCGCTTTAAATTTATCACAACAGACTGTTTGGATGGTTTTGAAAAAAATAGTTGTGATTTAATCGTCAACAACCCGCCTTTTCATCAAAATAGCACCATCGGGACTTTTATCGCTGAAAAAATGTTTCGTCAATCGAAAGCTGTATTAAATAAAAATGGAGTGCTGATTGTTGTTGCCAACAGGCATCTACCCTATTTCCATAAATTAAAAAAACTGTTTAAAAACACTCAAACAATTGCATCAAACCAAAAATTCAATATATTTAAATCGAGTATAAAATGATGTACTTATCCAATTATTTAGAGGGATTCGCATTAGGACTTTCATTGATTCTAGCCATTGGGTCTCAAAATGCCTTCGTCCTCAAGCAAGGTTTAAAGAACCAATATGTCTTTATCGTTTGTTTGGTTTGTGCATTTTCTGATGCCATCCTGATTTCACTCGGTGTCGCCGGTTTTGGAGTTATAGTCAAACAATATCCGCAAATTGAAATCGTTGCTCGTTATGGAGGAGCTATTTTTCTGGGTGTTTATGCGATTTGGAGTTTTAAATCCGCATTCACCAAAAACCATGCCTTAATTGCAAATGCTAAGAATGAAATATCAATGAGCAAGGCAATTCTTATCTGTTTGGCATTTACATGGCTGAATCCGCATGTTTATCTCGATACAGTTGTTCTGTTAGGCTCTGTTTCCACACAGTATCAACCAAACCATTGGCAGTTTGCTTGCGGAGCAATGCTTGCTTCTTTTGTTTTTTTCTTCGCACTTGGCTATGGTGCTCGCTTTCTTTCACCTTTATTTAGCAATCCAAAAGCATGGAAGGTTTTGGATTTTGTGGTCGGTTTTATTATGACATTCATCGCTATTTCTTTGATAATATAGATTGGGATACACTTTCAGAATTATTTTTCAATACTCCAATACGGAATATCACCGAAATGATTGATTAGATAATCAATCAAAACACGAACCCTAGTTTGTAAATGTCGGGTTTGAGGATAAACCGCGAAAACCCCAATTGACTCTGGAACATAATATTGTGGTAGCACAGGAATTAATTCACCGTTTCTGACAAATTCATAGCAAATAAAGTCAGGTGTATTTAGCAATCCCAAGCCATCAAGTGCAGCCTGACATAAGAAATCACCATTATTTGAAATTAATGCCGTCGGAAGATTCATTGAGACATTTTTATTTTCAGAGTTCTTAAAATACAAAGATGATGGTGTATTTTTGTACAATAAATTTTTATATCCTTTCAGCAAATCCTTAGGGTGTTTTGGAATACCAAATTTTGCTAAATAATCCTGTGATGCTGTTAAAATGGTTCTGACCGATGTGATTTTCCTGGCTTTTAAACTAGAGTCATCTAATTTGCCAATTCGTATTGCCAAATCAAATCCTTCGTTAATAATATCTACTTTTTTATCATTAAAGTCGATGTCAAATTTTATCTTCGGATGCTTGTTCTGAAATTCTGTCAAAGCCTTTCTTAAATGTAACAACCCAAATGAAAGTGGCACAGCGAGCTTAATTGTACCGGAAAGTGATGTCTCATCATTTTTTAAAGAAGTTTCGATTTCTGCGATATCTTCTAATATTTTCAAACACTTTTGGTAATATTGCCTGCCACTATCGGTTA
>JAGRJP010000141.1:0-1357 GCA_020442665.1 Lysobacterales bacterium | reverse complement strand
AGATTTGACAGTCTCTTGCTGATTGCCGATTTGACCGTATTCATTTGCTCAGCAGCCAGGGTAATGCTACCCGATTCAACAATCCGAATAAAGGTTTTCATATCTTCAAATTTATTCATATAAAAGCTATAAACAATTCTATTGTTCATTTTTGGAGAACTATAAGTTTATAAATATACAGTTTATTAAATATTTTTCAACAATATAATAAACATCAGTTTTACAAAAAATGATTATGAAACTTAAAAACACAAATGAAAACTTCGGTTCAATTAGCATTATGCTTCATTGGCTTATGGCTTTGTTGATTATTGGCTTATTTATTCTGGGAAAATATATGATGAGTCTGGATTATTACGATCCCTTTTATCACACGGGTCCGTGGTGGCATAAAAGTTTTGGATTGATTATTGCCGGACTTTTTATCGCCAGACTCTTGTGGAAATTTTCAAATCCAAAAGTTATGCCTTTATCAAACCATAAAAAGCATGAAATTGTAGCAGCAAAGCTGGTGAAATTTATGCTTTATATTTTGATTCTCATATGTTGTATCAGTGGCTATATGATTTCCACAGCTGAAGGTGCAGGAGTTGAATTTTTTGATGTTTTTAAAGTTCCGGCTCTTATTTCAAAAGGTTCAGAGCAGGCAGATATTGCCGGAGAAATTCATGAGATATCGACTCTGGGATTAATTATCCTTGCCGGGTTACATATGCTTGCAGCACTAAAACATCATTTTATTGATAAAGACAAAACATTAATAAGAATTTTAAAAACTAAACCCTAAACCAAAATATTTGAGGTAACACTATGAAAAACAGAAAATTTATTATCGCTTTTTTATTGATTATTACCAGCATCACATCTGTTAGTGCTGCTGAATATAAAATTGATACTGATGGAATGCATGCATCCGTCAATTTCAAAATATCCCATCTGGGAACATCCTGGCTGGTTGGACGATTCGACAAATTTGAAGGGACTTACAGTTATGATGCAGAAAAGCCCAACGAATCGTCAGTGCAAATGACTGTCGAAACTTCCAGTGTGAATACCAACCATGCAGAGAGAAACTCTCACATTAGGGCAGAAAATCTGCTCAACACTGATAACTTTCCGATTGCCACATTTGTTAGTGATTCAGTAGTATTCGAAGATGATATCAATGGTATTGTTAAAGGCAAACTCAAGCTACACGGAGTTGAAAAAGACGTTTCCATGAATATTAAAAAAATTGGTGAAGGTAAAGATCCTTGGGGTGGTTACCGTACCGGATTTGAAGGAATTATGACATTAAGAATGGCTGATTTTGGAATCACCAGAAATTTAGGCAAAGCCTCTGAAACTCTTGAGTTAA
>JAGRJP010000140.1 GCA_020442665.1 Lysobacterales bacterium | reverse complement strand
AAGTTTTGTTCAACCGCTCCTGCATTCGATGATGTTGGAGTGTTGTAAATAATGGTTGTTGGACCTCTTGAACTGCTTGAGTTCATCACATCACCCAGTGCATCATCATAAATTAATGACTGACCGGTGATTTCTGCCATGTGATTTGAGCCGGAATCTAACCAATTTCTGAGACGAGTTCCTGCAATATTGCCTAGGTGAGTTCCCGGCAAACAATGATTATCTGCAGTGATACTTTCTTGTTGACCAACTGTATTTGCCAGAACATAACCGGCTGCACCCGCTTGTTTGACATTAAAACCTTTCTCAACACGTCCGTATGTTCCGCGATCACAAACAACGATTTCTCCGTTAAACGTCCCCGGCGAAAAAGGGTTACTGGCACCGGTCAATACATCGTTTCCGGTTCCTGAACATTGTGATTTAAGCTCTGCTTCACCTTGACCGCATAGAGCATTGCCATAATCTTTGGCATGAACAATTCGCAAAGGACCAATGCCATTCGTTGCACTAGCGCCAATCAACTCATCAGAATGATTTAAAACACTATTTCCTCCTGTAAAACTCTTCACCGAACTTTGAAGCTGTCTCGAATGTGTTGAATTTGCAGTGGTAATGACCCAAGGAGCATTTCCGGGAGCTCCTATTGTGGATTTACCGGGACCTGAGTTCCCGGCAGATACTACAAACAAGACTCCGGCATTTCTGGCATTAAGCATCGCTGCGGCGGTTTGATTGACTCCGTAATTTCCACAATAATCACCATTGCTATCCAAACTTCCCCAAGGCGAACACGGAGTATCGGAGCCAATTGAATAATTAACAACATCAACCTGATTGGCTGTGGCTTGATCAATTGCACCAAGTAAACTAGAGTGAGAGCAGCTACCGCCTGAGTTTTGTTCGGAATAATGGCATGCCTTGTATGAAATAATATTGGCTCTGGGAGCAACACCTGAAATTGTAAATGATAACCCTTGATAGGTTGTGCTATAAACATTCCCAGCCGCAGTGCTAGCAACATGAGAACCATGTCCAACTGTATCTATTCCATTTGAACCTTCATCGGTAAAATCATAAATTCCAATCAATTTGTTATTACAAATCTGAGAATTACACAAGCCGTAAAATTGCCCTCGAGGATTGGAATGAACATATTGATTGGCTGTTCCGGCTTGTGAAACCTGTTGAAATGACGGATGTTGTGGATAAATTCCGGTATCAATGATGCCAACAACAACACCCTCACCTTTATTACCAGGAGTATCAAGAGCCATTCCATCCCAAACATTCTCTGCTCCAATCCATTGAGGTCCCGCATCAGTATGTAAGTTAACTTTAAAATCTTTAGATACTGATTTTAAATTGGGCTGTTCCTTGACCCATTTCAACTGAGATTTGTCCAATTTCAGTGCTATTCCATTCAAAGCGTAATAATAGTTCTGTGAAACTACAGTCGATTTCTGTTTAAATTGTGATGACAAAGAGTTAAGAAATAAATTATGCTCATCTACCAGAATCTGTTTCTTTGAAGTGGCTTCAGTAGATTTCAACTCAGTTCCCATAGACAATGCTAAAGGTTCTGATTTAAACTCAATAACATAAACTTCATCATTAGCATTTAAAGAAAAAGAAATAATTAATAAGCATAAAAAAACAATTCTCATCATAATTCACCTCATGGTTACAAGTTCCTCAGCCGATGTCGGATGAATACCGATACATTGATTGAGTTTTTTCTTTGTAATTCCTTGTTTGATTGCAACAGCAAAACCCTGAATAATTTCTCCGGCATCTGTTCCAGCTATATGACAACCTAGTACCAAATCCGTTTCCTTTTGGACGATTAATTTCATGAATGTCTGATCTTCAATATCAGTCATAGCATACTTCATAGCTCGGAAGCGGCTTTTATAAATCTCAAGCTCACCAAAATGTTCTTGTGCCTGTCCTTCAGTATAACCACAAGTCGCTATTTCGGGTTGTGAAAACACAGTTGTCGGCAAGTAATCATACTCAGGATATGTGTTTCCACCTCCATACAACCTATCCATCAACAAATGTCCTTCCTTGATAGCAACGGGAGTCAAATTATGTATATTGCAAACATCGCCAACAGCAAATATTGAATCGACACCACAATTTTGTTCACTATCAACTTCAATTTGTCCATTATACTTGAGTTTAATACTTACATTTTCCAAACCTAAGTTTTGAGTGTTGGCAACTCTACCTGCTGCACATAAAACCACATCCTGATTTTTCAGACAAATATCGGAATCTAGCAACAAATCAAATTGATTATCATGCTTTTGGATTTCAATAATATTTGAATTTGTAATGATATTTATGCCACTTTTAATAAACATTTCTTCTGCAAAATGGCGAATATCTTCATCAAAACCTCTTAAAATCTTATCTCCCCGATAAACCAAATTAACCTTTGAGTCTAACGCATTGAATATACATGCAAACTCAACAGCAATATAACCTGCTCCCATGATGGTTATTTCTTTGGGAAGTTGTTGCAAAGATAATGCTTCATTAGAGCTTATTGCGTGTTCAATTCCTGTAATTTCGGGAAAAAAAGGCGTACTTCCTGTCGCAATCAATATTCGTTCAGCAGAATAGCTTATTCCATTTGCAACAACGGTATTCTTATTCACAAATGAGGCATGATGAGGAATCAACTCCACACCAGAGTTTTTTAATAGGTTCAAATAAATTTTATTCAGCCTTTCAATTTCTGCATTCTTATTGGAAATGAGCCTATCCCAATGAAATTGAGGTTGATTTACATCCCAACCGAATGCTTTGGCGGATTTAAATGTTTTGACAAAATTTGAAGCATAAACCAAAAGTTTCTTCGGCACACATCCACGAATAACGCATGTTCCACCGACTTCTGAAGACTCAAAAATTGCTACTTTTTTTCCATAACTGGCTGCAATTCTGGCAGATCTGACACCTCCTGAACCGGCACCAATTACAATAAGATCATAATCGTATTGCATACTTTACAGTCTGATAAATATTTAGTTGTCATATTATCATAAAATTAAGAAATGCAGAGAATTGATTTTGATAGAGGAGTGTTTAAATAAAATCAAGTCCTTAGTTGAGAGAGTTGGAGGAGGTTAGAAAATCTAATCACTCGAAATTATTTAAACACATTTTTATTTTAGTGACTTATAGACAGGATTTTAATAGTCCATAAGTCACTATTTTGCTCGTTTTTATTGAAAAACCTCTTCAACAGGGACAATTTTGATATTATTGGCGTCGAGACTAAGAGGAAAATCTTGTAAAAATTGGTCTTTTTTCAAAATTTCTTCCGGTTTTTCAGAGTTATATGTAATCGGTGATGTCTGCTCAGAAGCTAATCTATTCTTCATATCGTTAGCATCTTTACTGATAAATACGAAATGTACATTATCTTCTTGCAAATATTTATTGATCACTTCGTTGACCTGCTCAAGTGTCAGATTTTCAAGATTTTGCTTCACATATTTTGTGAATTCATCAATTCCGTAAAATTCACTATCTAAAGCATATCCAAGAATTCGGTCCTGACTTTTAACTAGTAACCCGGCATATTTCATCAGATAATTTCGGGTTGCTTCGAATTGTTCCTCAGTCAAACCGTGTTTGAGTAAATGATGTAATTCGTACATTGCAACACGTGTGGCAAAATGCGCATCATTATTATCTCTCAATGGTCTCAGCCATACTTGGAAAATCTGCGAACTTCTTGATAAATTCGCATTAGGTTGTGTTCTGAACATTCCTCTTGGGAAATACTCTATGTATGCGTAGTCTCCATAATTCATTCCACGTTTTTCGCGAATTTGTCCGTACAAGTG
>JAGRJP010000139.1 GCA_020442665.1 Lysobacterales bacterium | reverse complement strand
GCTGAAGACCCAAAAACTTTCATGCCAAGTCCCGGTACAATTGATGTGTTTCATGCACCGGGCGGTCCCGGTGTGAGAGTGGATTCACACGTTTATGACGGATATAAAGTTCCTCCGAATTACGACTCAATGATTGGTAAGATTATTGTTCGTGGCGAAGATCGCAACACAACCATTAAACGTATGAGATTGGCATTAGCAGAAACAGTTGTTTCCGGAATTAAAACCAATATTCCTTTGCAACAAACAATCATGTACGATCGAGGGTTTGTAGAGGGTGGCAAGAATATCCACTATCTGGAAAAATTGCTGGAGAAGGATAAATAACGTGGATTATGACTATTTTGAGATAAAAATTCCTTGTCATAACAAAGAAGTTGACGAAATTGAGGAATTTTTATTCTCATTAGGTTCATGCTCCGTAACTTTTGAAGATGCGGAAGATGTCGCCATTCTTGAACCGGCTCCCGGTGAAATGCCATTGTGGCAAGACATTGAAATGACCGGTATGTTCACTACTGATTATGATGAAAATCAAATCTGTGAAGCTGTCGAAAAGCAATATTCTCGCAATGCAAAAATCAAACAATTGCAAAATCAACAATGGGAAAGAACATGGCTGGAACATTTCAAACCCATGAAATTCGGAGCAAATACCTGGATTATTCCCAGCGAGTTTAAAGCCGAAGATGAAAAAGCCGTCAATATTTTTCTCGATCCCGGTTTAGCCTTTGGTACAGGGACTCATGCTACAACCGCATTGTGTTTAGACTGGATTGACAATAACAATCTTGAGAATTTGAACGTGATTGACTTTGGTTGCGGCTCAGGAATCCTGGCAATTGCAGCTCTCAAACACGGAGCAAAAAGAACTCTTTGTACAGATATTGATCCTCAAGCAATCACCGCGACACTTGATAACGCTGAGAAAAATCACGTCAAAGATGGAATTGAAATCATTCAACCAGATAATTTTGAAGATGTAAAAAATCAGGATGTAATTTTAGCCAATATTCTGGCAAAACCATTGATTACTCTTGTTGATACATTTTATGCAATGCTTGCCAGCGGCGGACACTTAATTATGTCGGGCATTTTGGCAGAACAAGCTGATGAAATAGTTGAAAAATTTAGTCCCTCATTTGTTGACTTTCAAGTTAATTTTAAAGATGATTGGGCTTCAGTCTATGCCCGAAGAAAATAAGGGTTCTTTGTAAATTATTTCGGATTTATCAGATGTTTACTCAATGCAGGGGTTGCGGAGAAATTTTTAAAGTGAGTGTTGACGAGCTGGTAGCGGCGGCGGCGATGGTTCGTTGCAGTTCGTGTGGCACGGTTTTTAATGCTTTGGATACTTTGTCCGAATATAAACCGCAGCATTCACAGGATTTAATTTTACATGAAAATGATAATCCACCACCGTTACTCACACATGAGTTCAAAAAAAGCATCGTAAAAGAGAAAATCACTCCTTCAAACGATAAAATTTCCGCAACACAGGATCTTTTTGAGCAGGATTGTGATGAGTCTGAAACTCTCAATATTAAACCTGAGTTTGTAGTTGATGACAAACCTGAAAAGAAATCATCGTGGTTCTTAGTGCTTTTAACCTTACTGGGTCTTGGTGGATTAGCTTGGCAAACCAACGCCGCATTGGAAAACGGCAGCTTACAACTGCCCGAAGGCACTCTTAAGCAAAAGGTTTGTGAATACGTTAACTGCTACAGCGAATCCAAAACCGAAGATTTATCCAGTTTTGTTCTGGTCTCCAGAAGCATCCGTCAACATGGCGGTCGTGACAATGCGTTAGTTATAACCACGGGAATTATGAATAATTCTAATGAAACTTTGGATTTCCCGGCACTACAAGTCAAAATGTCTAACTTACACGGAGATGTTGTGGCAATGCGAAGATTTCTTCCAATCGAATATCTGGACGAAGCCACTATTTCCAAAGGAATGATTTCTCAGGTTTTGATACCTGTGAGTTTGGAGTTGCAAAGTCCCGGCAAAAATGCAGTGACTTTCGAAGTCGGATTTGCTCCAACCTATGGTGCAGAATAATGGCCAGCGTCACCGACAAGTATAATTTGCAAGATTTCACCCGCAAAATGCTAAGGCGTTACCTCAAGCAGTTGGACGGACATCAAGCAAGAAAATTATACGATATTTTCATCAATGAAGCGGAAAAAGGTATTATTCTGGAAGTGATGGAATTCACAAAAAACAACCACACCAAATGCTCAGAAATTCTTGGTATCACCCGAACCACCTTGAGAAACAAGATTAGAAAGCACAAATTGTAAATATACTTTTTCCTCATTTAGCAAAGGCGTTATAATACTACGCCATTCTTTATCCAAACAAAAAATCATAATGTCAACGACTCAAAATAGAATTTCTGTCAGGCGTGCACTTATCAGTGTTTCCGATAAAACCAACCTCGATCAACTAGCTGCTGGCTTGAATGAACTGGGTGTTGAAATGCTTTCAACCGGAGGCACGGCAAAATACCTCAAGCAACTCGGCTATGAAGTGACCGAAGTTTCAGATTACACGGGGTATCCGGAAATGATGGATGGACGAATCAAAACCTTGCACCCAAAAATTCACGGAGCTTTGCTTGGAAGAACCGGAACGGATGATGAAGTAATGCAACAAAACGGTATTGAAGCGATTGATTTATTGGTTGTGAATCTTTATCCGTTTGAGCAAACGATTAGCAGTCAGAACGTCACGCTTCAACAAGCCATCGAAAATATCGACATTGGCGGACCGGCGATGGTACGCGCCGCTTCCAAAAATCATGACAGAGTGACAGTCTTAGTTGATCCGGAGGATTATGAAGAATTTATCGATGAAATGACGACTTATTCCGGCATTTCACACGCAAACCGACACATTTTGGCAGCAAAAGCATTTGCTCACACAGCCCGATATGATGGACTTATCGCTAACTATTTGTCATCAACTAAAGATACCGGCGATAAAAATGATTTTCCTCGTTTTTTAACCACTCAATACCGTCATGCAGCTCATTTGCGTTATGGTGAAAATCCTCATCAAAAAGCAGCTTTCTACGTGGATAAAAATCCTCAATCCGGCACTATCGGAGCTACCAAACAAATTCAGGGAAAAGCACTCAGTTATAACAACATTGCCGATGCCGATGCTGCATTGGAATGCGTGAAAGAATTTGACGGAACACCCGCTTGTGTCATTATCAAACATGCAAACCCATGCGGAGTCGCGCTCGAATCAAATCTTGAACTGGCATACCTGAAAGCATTTTCAACCGATCCGACCTCAGCGTTTGGCGGAGTCATTGCATTCAATGAAAAAGTGAATGAACAATTGGCAACCACTATTTTAGAAAAACAATTTGTTGAAGTGATTATTGCCCCAGAGTTCAGTAAAAATGCACTTGAAGTCTTTTCAGGCAAGAAAAACCTAAGAGTTCTTGAATGCGGCTATTGGCAAACGGACGAACACCATTGGTTAATGTTCAAACGTGTCAATGGCGGAATGCTGGTGCAAGATGCCGACACTTTGCAATTAAAAGACGAAGATTTGACAGTTGTTAGTAAACTTCAACCAACCGAACAACAACTGGAAGACATGAAATTTACCTGGAAAGTCGCCAAAAGAGTGAAATCGAATGCGATTGTTTATGGAAAAGATTTAATGACGATTGGCGTGGGAGCAGGACAAATGAGCCGTGTTATGAGTGCTCGTATTGCCAATATTAAAGCCCATGATGCCGGCCTGAAAGTATCAGGCTCTGTGATGGCATCGGATGCATTTTTCCCGTTCAGAGACGGAATTGACGAAGCTGCTGCCAGCGGAATTGCTGCTGTCATTCAACCTGGGGGCTCGATTCGAGACCAAGAAGTGATTGATGCCGCTAACGAACACAACATGGTTATGATTTTCACCGGCATTCGTCATTTCAACCACTAAAGAGAGCAGTTATGCAAAACAAAGTATTAGTTATTGGTTCAGGCGGAAGAGAACACGCACTGGCATGGAGACTGAGTTTATCGACAACTGTGAGTCAGGTTTTTGTCGCTCCGGGAAATCCCGGAACTTCCAGAGAGAAAAATATCAAAAATGTAGCTATTGACATTAATGACTTCAGAGCAATCATTACTTTTTGTAAAGACAACAACATTGATCTAGTTGTAGTGGGTCCCGAACAACCGCTTTGTGACGGTGTTGTTGATTCGTTAACAAATGCCGGTATTAACTGTTTTGGGCCAACGGCTGATGCGGCTCAACTGGAAGGTTCAAAAACTTTTAGCAAAGAGTTTTTACAGAAAAACAATATTCCTACAGCCGCTTATGAAAGTTTTACCAATCAGGACAAAGCCATTGATTATTTGCAGAAACAGAATCAATATCCGATTGTTATCAAAGCTGATGGCTTGGCTGCCGGAAAAGGAGTGGTAATTGCTGATAACTTCAATCAGGCACATGACACCGTTGCCGATATGCTTTCAGGTAATGTCTTTGGTGAAGCGGGTCATCGAATTATTATTGAGGAGTTTTTACAAGGTGAAGAAGCCTCTTTCATTGTGATTTCAGATGGTGAGAACTTCATTCCAATGGCAACATCACAAGATCATAAAGCCAGAGATGATGGAGACAAAGGGCCCAACACCGGCGGAATGGGTGCCTACTCTCCGGCTCCTGTCGTTACTGAGGAAGTTTTCCAAAAAACTATTGATTTAATTATCAAACCGACCATTCGTGGAATGAAACAACAGGGAACTCCATTCGTTGGGTTTCTCTATGCCGGTTTGATGATTGATAAAAATAACAACCCCAAAGTTCTTGAGTTCAACGTCCGATTTGGCGACCCTGAAACTCAGCCAATCATGATGCGACTCCAAAGCAATCTGGATGAGCTTTGCCTGGCTGCAATCAAAGGACAATTGAATCTATGCGAGGTTAACTGGAATCATCAAGCCTGTTTAGGTGTCGTTTTAGCTGAAAAAGGATATCCCAACCAATATTACAAAGGCTCTGAAATCTCAGGATTAGAAAGTATTTCCGAAGACTCATGTAAGGTTTTCCATGCCGGAACTGCTGAAAAAGGCGGCAAAATAGTGACTAATGGTGGACGTGTATTGTGTGTTTGTGCCCTTGGAGAAGACATAGAACTTGCACAGAATAAGGCCTATCAATGTGTCGATAAAATTACTTGGGAGACAAAATACAACCGAAAAGATATTGGTTTTAAAGCCATCAAAAGCGAGCAAAGTTAGGCCTGTTGCATACTTACAACAAATTAAGGAAAAGCTTTAGTGATGTTTACATTAATTGACAAAATGTTGTATTTTTGTCATTATTTCCTCCTGATGAGGGTAATAAAATTACCAGAGTTTAAATATTTAAGAAATTTAATAAGTTGAAAATTAACCATTTCCAAAAAATAGCAGCGTTTTCTGTTCTGATAGGAACAGCTTGTTCGTCGTCGGCTTTTATGCTGTCACCGTCTCGCTATTCTCTGTCGAATCAATCCAATGCTTCAGCTGTTGATTTGAAAGGTTCTATGTATTTGGGTCAATGGCGCGAACAGATTTCATCACGATTGAATCCCAGCTATTTTGGCGACTTATCAAGATTAGGAAGCAGTTACATTTCAGTCTATAACACTGTCAGTGAAAATATTATAGGTGATTATAATTTAACCAGAGCCTTTATATCTGTGCCGGTTTTTGAAGACTATAATAATTTTTCCCTTCTTGGTAATGGTGAAATTTCATTTTTATTTTCTAATGAAACCGTTCAGGCAACGTCCTTTACAATTCAACAAATTTCAGATCAATATTTTTCTGGTCTCGCTCAGGGTTCTAGAAAAAGTAGCTATTCTCCAATTGTAGAACAACAGTTTTATGCACCGGGATATGTCTATTCCAGTGACTACAACTCTTTTGGAATTTCTGCGGTTCTCGTACAACAACGATTTCTCGATAACTCTTTCGGCTCGGTAACAGTTGCCGATACCGATTCTTACTCGTTATCTAATGATGAGTCATTTTCCAGAACCAATAAAGGTACCGGATATCAATTGAGATACTCACAGAACCTGCCTTGGGGAATGAGTCTTGCTTTCGGGTACCAAAGCCGAGTTCACATGAATGAGTTTGATTTATATGGACAACAATACTCGGATTCCGGTGATTTCGATATTCCCAAAAATACCTCAGTTGCTTTAAATATGCCAATTGGACAATCTAATAATTTGTCTTTTTCTGCAAAAAACATTGCCTACAGTAGTATCGAAACCAATCGTCAAACTGTTGACAGTTACGGCTATTCACAACAGTTTCTAAATGTTTTTAATGGTATTTTCAGTCCAATTTTCAAACTGGATGATTTAACGGTTTATTCTGTCAGTTATGATAAAATGGTTCATTCAAACTTATCACTCAACTTCACTGTTACATCCAGACAACAAGCTCCTGCAACAGCTAAAGTCTTGAACGATATACTTAAAAATGACACAGCAGCATTGAGTTATAAGATTGGTCTTTCAAAAGCTCTTATTGGTGGAGAGTTTAATCTTTCAGCGAGTTATGCCAATAAACCAATTCTGGTTGGTCAAACTGATTTTGGACGGGTCAACCGATTTTCTGCAGGAGATCATATCGAAGGTGTGATGTCTTGGAGTGTTCAATTCTAAAGTAATCTCGCCTCATTCAATAGATAGCAATTCTTCGAACACTGCTATAGAATGAAAACATTGCGCTAACAAATAAAATAATCACATGAACGTACTTTCCAGTTGGTTTAAAAGAAATTTTGATAATCCTCAAGTAGTGATTTTAATCAGTTTGTTAATCACATTATTCGCAGTGATTATATTCCTTGGTAAACCACTTGCACCTTTTTTAAGTAGCGTAGTTCTCGCATATTTACTGGAAAGCGTGGTTTTACGTCTGGAAAAACTCAGAATTCCAAGAATTTTATCCGTACTTATTGTGTTTTTATTATTCGTGGCTTTATTGATGTTTTTTATATTTTGGGTGATTCCTGTATTAATTACTCAGATTTCTGAGTTAGTGCAACAACTTCCAACCTATCTTGGTACGGGATTAGAGTTCGTCCGTAAATTACATGAAAACTATCCCAATATTATCTCGGAAGAACAAGCAACTTCTCTGACTTCTACCATAACCACTGAACTGACCCAACTAGGGCAAGGGGTATTAACCAAAACTGTTTCATCGGTTTTTAGTGTGATTTCCATTGGTATTTTTATAGTTTTGACACCAATCTTGGTGTTCTTTATGCTTAAAGACAAACAAAATATTATCAAATGGATTTCTAAATTCACACCAAAAGACTCCAGTTTAACTATGTCAATTTGGAATGAGGTTGATGAGCAACTTGGAAATTACGTCAAAGGCAAAGTTATGGAAATCTTTATTGTCGGGCTAGTGACATATATCATCTTTATTCTGTTTAACCTCAAGTATTCAATATTATTAGCAACCTTAACCGGCTTTTCTGTTCTGATACCTTATATCGGAGCCGCATTGGTGACTGTGCCGATTGCTCTGGTTGCGTTCTTTCAGTTTGGTTGGACACCTGATTTTGCCTGGATAATGGTCAGTTATGGAATTATTCAACTGCTTGACGGGAATGTTTTGGTACCTTGGTTATTCTCTGAAGTAAACAACCTCCATCCAGTTGCTATCATTCTGGCTGTATTATTCTTCGGAGGTATCTGGGGTTTTTGGGGTGTGTTCTTTGCCATTCCTTTGGCAACGATGGTAAATGCTATTATTAACGCTTGGCCAAAGAAAGCAGAAACTGAAATCGCACTTGACTGAATATCAAGCTATTTAACTTGCCAGGTCAGTTGTAAGAATAGTATCTAATTTACCGGATCGATCATGTTCGGATAAATCATCATATCCACCAACATGATAATCACCAATAAAAATTTGAGGCACGGTGAAACGTCCTGATTTTTCAATCATTTCTTGTTTAAGAGAAGGGTTTTTGTCAACTCTGATTTCCTCGAATTCAACCCCTTTTTGCTTCAGCAAATGCTTGGCAGCAAAACAGTAAGGGCAAAATAGTGTTCCATAAAGTACAACTTTAGACATTTATTATTCCGGTCATTTTTTGCGATATTGTAACCCGTGAAATGTTAAAAATTGTTTAAATCAAAGCAATTATTTAGAAATCTTCGATAAAGCCCAATACATCAAGATTGAGTAATGGTCTCAACCAAGGCTTATCAAGATTCGCCGGAAGATTCACCTCGTTTTCAATTCCGGTTTGTTTGTCTTTGTACAGGCCAAATAAAACAACCCACCACTCCATTCCGGCTCGTGTTGTTTTAATAATCAGCACATCTTCTTTTCTCAGTTTTTTACTGACAACAAACTTAACTGCATTTTGAGGGGTGCTAACTCCAATCAATTGATGAGACCACAGCTTGGCATAAGGGTTGCTATCGACAGGCGTATAATTATTTTGTGGCTGCTTTTGAGATTGTGCTACAGGTTCTGTTGCTGATTGCTCGGTTTCAACTGCATCTTCAACAACTTCGTCTTTGTTTACGACTTCTTCACGGGGCAGAATTGCTGAATAGAAATCATCTTTTTTAACGGGTTCTGCGGATTCAAATTTCGGAATGTCTATCGTTTTAATCACAATGTTTGATGGAGCTTCCTTTTCATACTTTTCAACGAGTTCAGCCGCCTTTTCATTAGCCTTTTGCTTTTCCGATTCAGGAGCGCAAACCCATTGTTTTGGTGTGGCGTAACAAACAATATCAATGTCTTCAGACTTTTTTTCTGCCGCTACAGAAAAAGCCCAGCCCCCAAATAAACAAATCAGGATTTTTAACTCTGACAGTTTTCTATTGCCTGTAAAATATCTTTTTCGCATACATTTGTTTGGATATAAGATTCCCCAATATCTTTCATTAGAATTAACCTATGAGTATTTCCTTTTACTTTTTTGTCCAATCTCATCAGTTCAACTAATTTTTCCGGATTAATGCTTTTAGGAATAGTGTCCTGCAATTCAAATTTAGCCATCAACGCACGAACATTATCTATCAGTCTCTGGTTCGATTTTTCCATTATAACAGATAATTCGGCTGCCATTGCAATTCCAATGGCTACAGCTTCTCCATGAGTGTATTCCTTGTACTTAGTAAAAGTTTCGATGGCATGGGCAAAGGTATGACCTAAATTCAATAAGGCGCGCACTCCAAGCTCTTTTTCATCCTGTTGTACAATTTCGGCTTTAAATTCACAACATTGAGCAATCATTTCAGTCAAAGTTGGTAAATCCTGTTGGTTGATTCTATCAGAATTTTCCCCCAGCCACTTTTTGAATTTCGGTTTATTGATGAAAGCATATTTGACAGTTTCACCCAAGCCGGATTTAAATTCTCTTGACGGTAAAGTTTTTAAAGTTGCGGTATTGATAATGACCGCCTTTGGTTGATGAAAGGCTCCAATCAAATTTTTTCCTTTTGGGTGATTGATTCCGGTTTTGCCACCAACAGATGCATCAACCTGAGCCAAAAGACTGGTTGGAATTTGAATAAACTCAACACCTCTCATCCAGCTGGCAGCAGCAAAACCCGTGATGTCACAAACCACACCACCACCCAGACTTACTAATATATCCGAGCGATTAATGTTGTTGTCAGCTAAAAAATCCAGAATCCCACGCCATGAATCCAGGTTTTTATATTCTTCTCCATCCGCTAGAATATGCGGAAAAACACCAGAACAATATTTAGATAATTCTTTGCTAACACCTTCAATATATAAAGGAGCCACTTTATCATTGGAAATCAGAGCAACTTTACGTCCAGCCAGAATCTCCTTGACCGAAGTTAAATCGAAACAACTGTCATTAATTATTATTGGATAGCTACTTCCAGTTAAGGTGATATTTACGATTGTTGATTGCATGCGACCATTATCCCCAATTTCACATCGAAAACAATCACAAATAATGTCTCATGATTATTGATGCCATTCGATATGCCGATTGGTGACCGGTCTTGACTTTGACAGTGGCAATCGAATCATAAAGCGGATTGCGAGCCTTGGCTAAAGCCTTGAGCTTTTTGCGCCTGTCACTTCCTTGCAATAATGGCCTTTTTTTATCCTTTCGCAATCGCAACAATTGCTGATTGATATCTGTTTTCAAATAAATAACTACCGAACCACTTTGTAGAATTAATGCCAAATTTTCCTCCCTAACAATAATCCCACCTCCGGTTGCAATGATTGAAGGAGGTTTTTCCAAAAGATCAGACAGCATTGTCGTCTCACGCTTACGAAACCCCTCTTCTTGCTCAATTTCAAAAATGATATTGACACTCACACCACATCTTTTCTCTAATTCCTCATCAACATCGTAGAAATCCATCTCCAATTTATTTGCTAGAATCGACCCAACCGTGGACTTCCCTGCACCCATAGGTCCAACTAGAATGATGTGTTTATTTTTTGCGAATTCCACAAATATTCATACTCAATAAGATACGCAAGTCTAGCATGAAATAGTAACGAAGCAACAGGAACTCAACTTTGATGACAATTATTGTCATTTTCCTGTGACCGTTTTTTACATTTTTGAAATATCTAATAATATAGTGTGATGAACTTCTCAAATAGTTTAAAATAAACACATGTGTCTTTGTATTTAGGCACGTTAGGATTTATTCTAACAATCAAAGGACGGAAAGAAGGTTTTTACGAGGCAACTCCGACCCCCTTCTTAAAATCAAAATTATTTTTTAGAGAGGTAAATAAAAATGAAAAAACAACAAGGTTTTACGTTAATTGAATTAATGATTGTAATCGCAATCATCGGTATCCTGATGGCTTATGCAATTCCTGCATATCGTGATTATACTGTTCGTTCAAAGCGTGGTGAGTGTAATGCTATGATTGATGGTTTAAAAACACCGATGTCTGAGTATTATTATACTAAGGGCGTTTGGGCATCTGCTGTAAGTGACATGAATTTTGGTGGTAGTGATACTGGTGAGAGCGTTACAGCTCTAGCCTTAGATGGTAACGGAGAAATTGAATGTACCATGAACACTGCTGCAGGTGGTGGAACAATTGCCTGGACTGCAAACTATAGTACAGGTGACGTTGCTGTTAAGTGGACTTGTGTGGATAGCTTGGGTACTGGAAGCCCTCAACAAGTGTGTCCTAAATAAATAATACTAGTAAACTAAACTAGTAACATTATTTAAAAACCAAGTGTAATTTAACACTTGGTTTTTTTTTGAGGAATAAGAATTGCAAAAAATAAGTCCGAATATAATTCTTATATTAAATGTTGTTCTAATTTATATCATCTATTCACCAGGTTTATCTGGGGGATTTATGTTGGATGACTTGATAAATTTTGTAAAATTGAATTTATTTCATACATACGATGGAATTGAGAGCATAATAAACTATGTTTTGGCTAATGAAACAGGGTTTCTAAAAAGACCAATTACATCTCTGTCATATTTGTTAAATGCCACTAATTGGCCTGCAGACCCATATTTTATAAAATTAACAAATGTAATATTCCATTTTTTTAATGGTGTGTTGCTCTATTTTGCATGTCTAAATATATTACAATTGATTGATAAAGTTCCAAATAATACAAAGCTGATAGCGTTAATAGCTAGCCTCATGTGGTTGCTACATCCTTTCTTTGTCTCCACTGTATTATATGCTAATCAAAGGCAGGCAATTTTACCGGTTACATTCATACTTGCTGGTATTATACTTTACTGCAAAGGAAGGTTGATGGAGAACAATCGAAACAAGTCTCTGTTGTTAATTTATCTATCAGTATTTCTATTCACACCTTTGGCAACTTTAAGCAAAGAAAACGGAGTTTTATTACCTTTAATTTTATGTATATTAGAATTTATAATAGTTAGTAAACATAAATTTAAAGTTCTATCGAAGATCCATATATCAGTATTATTTGCTATTCCAATTACTGTTATTTTTGTTGCCTTAGCGTATAAATTTCCAGACTGGCACGCTTTTTATAATAATAGATATTTTACTTTAAGTGAAAGACTACTCACTCAATTGAGAGCATTAACTGATTATTTAATCCATTTTTTCTATCCTGCAAGCTTTACTGAAGGCGTATATACAGATGGATATACTAAGTCTATAAGTATGCTTCAGCCCATCTCAACATTGTTCTCTGCTTTGTTTCTTTCTACTATACTCATAGTATCTATAATAATTAAGAAAAAAAATCCATTGATAAGTTTTGCAATAGCATTTTTCTTCATATCCAATATTATTGAATCAACTATTATTCCACTTGAACTCTATTTTGAGCACAGGTCTTATTTACCAACAATATTTATTCCTTTATCTTTATCTAGTTATCTAACGATAACCATTAATCAGAATAAAATACTTTTAGTAATAACAGCTTTGATTATTTTTTTTCTTTCATATCAAACATTTAAAAAATCAACAGTATGGGGGAGTGATTACCAGTTAGCTATAAAAACAAATGAACAATATCCTGAATCTTTTCGTGCAAGCATCAAAGCTGCTAGTGAGTTGATGAAGTTAAATAGAAATGAAGAAGCTGTTAAAATTTTAAAAAAAACGACAGAAATTAATGATAATGTTGGATTGTATTCAGTTTATTTAGAACTGGAGTGCAGATTTAATAAAAATATTTCACAAGAGGATATTGAAAAATTAAAAACGAGAATCAGAAAAAAATTTCTTTTTTGGGATAAGGATTATTTTGTAAGATTTATTCGCACTTTGATTAGATCAGATTGTCATAAAAACAAATATAATGTAGCTCTTGAAATTATCGAAGATATTAAAACTAGTAAGGACTATAGTGGCTATAAAGTTAAAGAAACAGTGTACTATACCCTAGCATTAACCTATGTGCATAAGGATGATTTTGATAGTGCATTTGAAGTAATGAAAGAATTCATTAATTATTCAGATAATCATATTCAAATGGATAAAATCTTTGATATTCTTGATTATTTTATTGGTCATGAGAAGTATGAAATAACAAAGTTATGTATGGATATGTTGATTCCAAGATTGGAAAACTCAAACTTTAAACCAGATATATATAATCAAAAGGGAAGATTGAAGTATTATATAGACAAGGTATATGATTTAACTAAAAATAAATGAAATTAATAATACAAATCCCATGCTATAACGAAGCTGAAACTCTAGCATTAGCACTTAAATCACTACCTCGTGAAATCGACGGGTTGGATGAGATTAAATGGTTAATAATTAATGATGGTAGTAATGATAATACTGTGGATGTAGCAAAGGAGTGTGGTGTAGATTATATTGTAAATTTCATACAAAATCGCGGTCTCGCAGAAGGCTTTATGGCAGGTATTAAAGAGTGTATCAAACAGGGTGCAGATATTATCGTAAATACTGATGCTGATAATCAATATGAAGCTAAAGACATTCCCAAACTGATTAAACCCATTTTAGATAATAAGGCTGAATATGTCATAGGAGAAAGACCAATAAATCAAACTAAGCATTTTAGTTTTATGAAAAAAATGCTACAAAAAATTGGAAGCTGGGTCGTAAGAAAGGCTAGCAATACACTCATTCCAGATGCACCTAGTGGATTTAGAGCGATGAGTAGAGAGTGTGCAAAGAGATTGAATGTATACAACGAATATACATACACACTCGAAACAATTATTCAGGCTGGACAAAAGAATTTTGCAGTTACTTCGGTTCCTATAAGAACCAATGAAGACTTAAGACCTTCAAAGTTGGTTTCGAGCATTCCTTCATACATCAAAAAATCAGTAATAACAATTGTAAGAATTTTTGTTGTTTATCAGCCCTTTAAGTTTTTTATGAGTATCGCTATTGTCCTTTTTAGTATTGGTTTTATTTTAGGATTAAGGTTTTTATATTATTGGATGGCTGGCAATGGCGAGGGGCATATCCAGTCAGTAATACTTTCGGGAGTTTTGATGGGCGTGGGTTTCCAAACTAGCTTGATTGCATTTATTGCTGATTTATTGTCAGTAAATAGAAAACTACTTGAGGAAATAAAGGTAGCTTCGGATACACGCCAGTAACATGAAAGCGAGAATTTCAATAATTATCCCAGCTAAAAACGAGTCCCAAGGCTTGAAAATCACATTGCCTAAACTAAGTGGCATCAGTAGCGTTTCAGAAGTTATCGTTGTTAATGATGGTTCAACAGACGATACCATGCAGATATGTGTGAATAATAATGTGAAAGTTATCAATCATCCATATCCGAAAGGAAATGGCGCTGCTATAAAAACAGGAGCAAGAGCTGCGAAAGGTGATGCGCTTTTATTTATGGATGCTGATGGACAACATCGCGTTGATGATGTTGTCAAACTTATTGAAGAATATAAATCTGGTCAATACTATATGATTGTTGGAGCAAGAGATAGTAAGTCTCAAGCATCGTTTGCTAGGTTGTTTGGTAATGGCATGTATAATCGAATTGCTTCATATATGACAGGTCATAAAATTGAGGATTTAACTTCTGGTTTAAGAATAGTTAACACTGAAAAGTTTAAGCAGTTCTTATATTTGTTACCTAATGGTTTTTCTTATCCTACAACTATCACTATGGCTTTTTTCAGAGCGGGATACTCAGTCAAATATATACCGATATTTACTCCAAAAAGAAAAGGTAGAAGCCATATTAATTTATTAAAAGATGGGTCAAGATTTTTTCTGATAATTTTTAAAATAGGGACACTTTATTCACCATTAAAATTATTTTTTCCAGTTAGTCTATTTACATTTTTAATGGGGCTTGGATACTATATATATACCTATTTTACAGATGGAAGGTTTACTAATATGGGGGCATTATTATTTAGTGTTTCGGTATTGGTTTTTTTAATGGGACTTATCTCTGAGCAGATAACTAATTTATTATATAGTAAACAAAATGATACTAATGATAATTAAAACACTTTTCGAGAGGATTAATTCTCTAAATACTATTTATGCAATATGAAAACTATACATAAATCATTATTTTCTATTTTTTATTTAATAACAATTGTAATCATAATAATTTTATCAACTGTCCCTCCCACAAGCCGTGACGCTCAAACCCATCACTTGGCATTACCCAAAATTTGGTTATCAGAGGGTTTTATGGCTGAGGTTCCTGATATGGAGTTTTCATATTATCCTCAGTTAGTGGATTTGCTTTATACACTGCCAGTTGCTATTGATTTTGATATTGCTGCAAAATATATACACTTTCTGTTTGCATTGGCCACAGCTCTTTTAGTTATTTTGTTTATTAAGAAATATTTAGGATTGTTTTGGGGGTTATTGGGTGGACTGATGTTTTTAACAATTCCGGTGATTTTAAAACTATCAGTTACTGTGTACGTTGATTTAGGGTTGTTATTCTTTTTTACAGCCTCGTTATTTTCAGCAATTATCTGGCTTGAAAATACTGATAGAGTTCGTTGGTTGATTATAAGCGGAGTTTGTAGCGGCTTGGCTTTGTCAACAAAATACAATGCTATGTTATCAGTTACTATCTTGGCTATTCTAATTTTATATTTCTATATAAAAACGAGGGCAAATAAATATTCAAATCAGTTCAGCATTATAAAGTACATGTCTATTTTTTCACTACTTGCATTGTTGGTTTATTCGCCCTGGTTGATTCGTAATTATTCATTAACAGATAACCCGATTTACCCTTTATATAACTCCTTCTTTGCAAATTTTAGTGATAATGATAAATTGTCAAAAGAAGACAATTTATCTGGTGATGTTCAAGATGCAAAACCCTTAACCACCAGAAGAATATTGTACAACGAAAGTTTACCTTATATTTTGGCTTTGCCTATAAGAGTTTTTTACGAAGGCGAAGACGATAAGGCCCAGTTTTTTGATGGAAAACTAAACCCCTTGCTTTTGCTCTTTAGTTTATTACTGATGATAAATAAAAAACTGTCATGGCAGAATAAATTTATGGCTTTGTTTGTTTCATTGTGCTTACTATATACAATGCTGGCAGCAGATATGAGAATTAGATATATAATTACTATAGTCACTCCTATGATAGTGCTTTCTGTATTTGGATTACATCAATTGTACAGTTGGCTACGTAACAAATATCATGAATCTTCTGGGAGAATAGTATTCGTAATCATGGTTGCCAGTTTTTTTAGTTACAATATTTTATATGGAATCAAACTCTTTAATAAGATTGATCCCATTCCCTTTATAATAGGTGATGTAAGTAGGAAAGAGTATCTGGCCAAATACATTCCGCATTATTCATTAAACCAACTGGCAAATGAGTTGGTGGCAAAAGACAAAAAACTATTAGGAGTTTATCTCGGTAACAGACGTTATTATTTTAATGTTCCGGTTATTTTAAATAGCGAGTATATTTTCACTTTGACTAGTCAAGTACATAATAGTGATGAACTTAAACAACAACTGAGAGAAAATAATATTTCTCATATTCTTCTGAGGTTGGATTTATTCAAAAATCAATTGTTCTATAAAAACGAAAGAGAGAAGAACATTATTAAGGACTTTTTCACAAATGATGTTAAATTATTGAAAAAGGAAGAGGTGTTTGGCTTGTATGAAATACTCTAATTATGATATCTAATATACATACAGTACATCATCAGTCTACTACAGGTAAAAACTTGGCTTTATCATATAACATAAATTTAATGAGCTTAAACTCTGCCTCACTATATTGAGGCATGTAAGTTTGATTCTCTAATTTAAATTGTGTATATCCTTTTCTAAAAAGTACTGTATCAAATTCTTTCACAACGATAAATTTATCAATGTTAATATCGGTCTCTTGTTTGGAAAATTCAAGAAATAGATTAACAAGCATTTCTTTCTTCTCAATCAGGCTTCTTGTGTTAAACTGATGGCCTAACTTTTCAATAAGGCAAGCTGGGTTGCCTGCATAAATTTTATTTGATTCCATATCTTTCATCATAACTCCACCAGTCAATAACATTGATTTCTCATTTGCTGTAATAGGTCCAACGATTGTATGGCCAACAAGCCAAACATCATCCTTGATAATCAGACTTCCAGATGAATTCCAATTACAACCAGCTAGGACATCTCCAAACTTCATATGACTCCAGAGTTGACTATGAGCTCCAATACCAACATTGTTGCCAATTTGAGTGTTTCCTCCCAATGAATCAATAATAGTATATTGTCCTATCCAACAGTTATGACCAATTTTTGTATTTACTCCATGAATAATCGAGCCATGATGTATTGTTGTATAGTCTCCAATCTCTAAATTTGGGACATCAATATAAATATCATTTCCAATAAAGCACCCAAAACCTATTTTGATTTTTTTACAATTAGACCCAAAAACTACATTCTTACCAAAAATAATATTTGAAGCCAGTTCAAATTCACATTGTTTGTTTCTACTTTCAAATTGAAGTTTTTCCATTGGTTAAAGCACTTTGGTAAAAATTTATTTAATGTTATCAAATTAAATAAATTTTTACCAAAAATTACCTAATCTGCAAATATAATTACTTGTTGTTCTTTTAGGTTTTTAGGAGAAAACTCATCTTTAATAATTGTAATATTTGATTGAATCTGATTTGAATTGAAGAGGTTTAAAGTTAGATTCTCAATATTTTTAACTTTTACAGAAATATTTTCAAATAAAGCCCAAGTTGAAACATCTTTTCTTAAATATACAGTCTTACCAAGTCCAATTAATGTAATGATGTTACCAAGTGCTTGCTGCCTTTTTTGTGCAAAAATTGCAATATCAATATTGTTCAAATATTCAACATATTCATTAGGTTTAAGAAACTTATTTAGAGGAGTAAATTTAGAGCCAAAAAGGTTTTTACCTAATTTATTAATTTTTTCAGCATGTTTTACATCACCATATGATAGAGGAGCAAATATGTGAATATTATCATTTCGATATTTCAATAGTTTTAAAAAAACATTCTCATGATTATTGCTGGGATCAGCAGAGTTTCCTACCTGAATATTAAGAGGTTTACTTATATTTTTATTATGTGTTGTATTGTAACTTTTATACAAATTGCTTGGGTACATAAACGACTTATAAATTTTTGCGTTTACTGAATACCAATCATATGCTAATTTAGCATCTCCATCTACATAAGTTATTATTTGAGAAATATTTTTAAAAACTTTTTTTCTAAAAAACTCATAAACTCTATGATAAAAAAACTTTTTCTCTAACAACTGATAAAAGTATAAGTCTTTTCCCCAGATAACCCAGTAAACTTTAGGAGTTAATTTTGGAAAAAGGTAAAGATATAATAATAACCAAGGTGATGCCAGATTATGTGCTATTATTTTGTTACTATTAAACATCATTCTTAATAATTTAATATGTTTCCAAATTGAAAAATAACTCTTTGAGAATGTATAGTTGAAATTAAATTTATCGAAAAATGTATCTACTTTGCCATAGTGAAACAAGCTGTGATTTGATAGATTAAATCCATTATCACCTAAGAAATCAAAATAATCTTTGGAGAATTTTGTTTCAAAGTTAAATATATGTAAAATTTTCTTTTTCACTTTTTCCAATGAAATATTTTCCAATAACAAATAACATTAAATCACTTAGTATAGTAATTATTCTAAATAATAAAATTACTTCCAGAGCATAAATCGCTCCAATAAATGGTGTAAACAACTGTGTAAATGCAAATTCACGAACACCTATACCTCCAGGTGCCCCCGGAGTAATAAATCCAATCATGAAAGAGATAGCATAACCTGAGATACACAATAAAAATGGAGTTCCAAGTTCAGGTGTAATTAAGTTTATTAATACAAATATAGTAATTCCACCCAATAAATGTAAAAAGACAAAAACAAAAAAAACCTTTATGAATATAGAAAACTGAGGCTTGATGACATCGTATTTTGCTCTTATATAGCTCAAAAAGAACTTCATTACAATCAACAAACATACTATCAATGTAGGTAATATCCAAACCAAGTTAATTTCGATAATATTATCGACATCATAGAAAAAAAAATATATCGCTCCTATCATACTAGCAGAAATTATAAACATGATGTTTTCAATAAAAATTGAATATGCTGCATCAGATTTCTTTAATATCTTTTGGGACAAATAGAATCTCCCTACAAGATGTGCAATATTTCCGGGAACATATTTTGCAATTTGTGTTAAAGCTATTATGCGAAAAGATTTTCTGAGCGTAAATTCTGTATACTTTGAACCCAGCTGAAGCTTCCATATATATGATAAAACCCAATAAGCAAACACACCGTTTAATACAAGAAATAAAAGTAACAAAAAATTACTGATACTCAAATCAAGATATCTAATCTCTGAAATCTTCTCAGAAAAAAGTTTAACTAAAAACCATATTGATAATAAAACCAATATATTACCAAATAATCTTAGTAATCTTTTAATTGATAAGTCCTTCAAAAAACTCATATATTGAATCAGTTATTTTATTTAGTTCTGAAGATGTTAAACCATAAAATAAAGGCAATCTGATCAACCTTTCACTTTCCATAGTGGTATAAACATCTTCTCCAGACATCCTCCCAAACTTTCTTCCTGCTTGCGAAGAGTGTAAAGGAACATAATGAAAAACGCTAAGTATTCTATTTTTCTTAAGATGTGTGATGAGTTGTGTTCTTGTATTGAGGTCTTTTACTTTTATATAAAACATATGAGCATTATTAGTACAATCTTCAGGAATAACTGGCAGAGACAGAAACCCTTTTTGTTCTAACTCAATCAAACCTTGAAAATACAATTCCCAACATCTCAATCTATTGTTCTGAATTCTATCAAGATCTTTCAATTGCCCCCAAAGATAAGCTGCACTAACATCATTCATTAGATAGCTACTACCAATATCTACCCATGAGTATTTATCCACCATTCCTCTAAAGAATTGACTTCTGTTGGTTCCCTTTTCTCTGATAATTTCTGCCCTGTCTGAATACTTCTGGTCATTAACGATTAACAGTCCGCCTTCACCGGCACTTGTGACATTTTTTGTCTCATGAAAACTAAAAGCACCTAAATGCCCAATCGTTCCAAGTGGCTTGCCTTTATATTTACTCATAATTCCCTGAGCAGCGTCCTCAACGACTTTTAAATTATACTTTTCAGCCAATTTCATTATTTCATCCATTTTGCAACTAACTCCTGCATAATGAACAGTTACAATTGCTTTTGTTCGTTTAGTTATCGCAGCTTCAATCTTAGTTTCATCAATATTCATAGTATCAGGGCGAATATCAACAAATATAATTTTTGCCCCCTGCAAAGCAAATGCATTAGCTGTTGATACAAATGTATAAGAAGGCATGATAACTTCATCACCTTCTTTTAAATCAAGCAAAATAGCACACATTTCCAAGGCGTGCGTGCAAGATGGAGTCAATAAAGCTTTCTTACATTTGAGGTACTCAACAAACCAATCTGAACACTTTTTGGTGAATTTTCCATCGCCAGACACATGTCCACTAGTAATTGATTGCAGTATATACTTCTTCTCTTTACCAGTAAAAGGAGGCTTATTGAATGGAATTTCTATTTTATTCGCCATTATAGATTTCACTTAATCAAACAAACTACCAGTATAATTCTAGCACTTATTAGAAAAAAAACTCTCTATTCGAATTCACATTTTTCACAATTATGTTTGATTAACATTTATTCTCATTAAATTCGTTTTTCATGCATCTTAATTTCTGTCAATTATTAACCAATACTGATTAGAGAAAATCTCCAGGAGTTGCCCATGTCCAAGAAGCGGATTTAACTTTATAAACTTCATCTTCCAAAACAAATTGAACCGTGAAGTTAAGCATGTCTGCCCGGAGAGTTGGTAATAAACTCAGGTCAGTTATCGGCTTGCCTGCCATGGCGGCTGTGATTTGAACGGTTGAATTGGCGTCATCAATCCACTGAATCTCCTTGATGACTGAAAAGATATGAACTGTTTTGTGTCGCATTAGCTGTAATTGTATCACTCGCTTGACATCATCATATTTACGTCCGTAATCATCTTGATAGTTTTGACTCACATATTCAACAATTTCGCCGAGTTTCCGTGCTTCAAATCGCTGTTCCAATTGTTCGATGGATTGTTTGAGAAGTTGGTCTTTGGTCAATTCCGGTTCAGATGAACAACTATAGAGACTAATGATAGAAATAAAAAAAATAAATTTATATGTGATTTTCATCATTAGTCTCCTATTACTACTTTCAACCAATAATTCTATTCAAAGTTTCACTCGGACGCATCGCTTTGGATAATTTTTCAGGGTTAGGAAAATAATAGCCTCCGATATCCATTTCTTTACCTTGTGCATCAAGTAATTCTTGTGTGATTTTACCCTCTTTATCGGATAAATCTTTTGCTAATTGAGTGAACTGTGACTTCAGTTCGGCATCATCATTTTGTTCGGACAGAGCCTGAGCCCAATACATTGTCAGGTAGAAATGACTGCCACG
>JAGRJP010000138.1 GCA_020442665.1 Lysobacterales bacterium | reverse complement strand
TATTTCCCGGAGTGCTGTAACAATCTTCCCCATTATCGGCAGAATTATTGTGGAAAAGTGAATTGTTTAAAGTGATAGCATTCGTAACACTATTGTAAATTGCTCCTCCATCCGATGCCAGACCTCCAAAGTTTCCAAAAAATGATGAATTATTGATATTGTCTATCGAGCCAATATTAGAAATAGCACCGCCATTATCATCACCTTCATTATTAGAAAAAGTACTGTTATTAATTGCAACAATGGTTCCTGCATTACGAATTCCTCCTCCATACAATGCTTCATTGTTATAAAAAGTGCTATTATTCAATGCATTGATTACCCCTCTGTTCATTAATCCTGCACCATAAATAGCACCATTTCTTGAAATCGTGTTGTTATCAAATAACGCAACGGTAGCATTACCCTGATAAATTCCGCCACCTTCAGAATCTGTACTGCCAGTACTATTATCAGATACAATATTATTACTGAATGTTGTAATTGAACCGAAGTTTTGTATTCCTCCACCATCAGCAAAAGCAGAATTATCTGAGATGATATTATTGTTGACAACAGGCAATGGCCCCGAACTGTAAATACCTCCTCCGACATTTGCTGAACTGAATTTGACCTCACTATTTTCTATCGACAAAGTCCCTTCCGATTTAATAGCACCACCCTTAAATTTATTTATTGAGCCGCCATTTCCGTTGACGCAACCATGCTTTAACCTAATGTTATTCAAACTCAATGTTCCTAAATCGCTGACTCTGAATATCCTAAATTCCGATGCATCTGAAACACTGTCATCATTACACACAAGTGAACTATCTCTTTGAACAGTATATCCATTCCCGTTAATAGTCATTTCACTCACAACAGCCGGTGTCCCTGTTCCACCATGGGTGACACTACTTTCATACCTTTCATTCAGAACAACACCCACAGTCAATTCAATGGTATCGCTCCCTGCATCACCAGCCGGGCAATCACCAACAGCCGTGTCTGTGTTTGCCGACTCGATTGCTTCAGTGATAGAGCATAAACCATTAGAATTGATAGCCCCTCCTGTAGTGTCATCAACAGTTATCGTTGCAGAAAATGCAGTGGATGAAACCAGCAGTAAAAAATATATAAACTTGTAATTCATAGCTCTGACCGTTTAAAAGTTCATTGTATTATAAAAATTCTAAAAAATTCAAACCTGACTTAATTCTGAAAAAGTTATGAATTTTTATCCGGAACCTTACAATTCAAATCCATTTGTGAAAATCACATCATTAATTCCTTCATATTCGAAAGCCCCAATATCACGAATTCCATTGGCAAGGAAGCTTCTCTGATCCTGAGTGGTTGCACTTGCATCTCCTTCATCAATGGCTTCACTTCCGGTTAACAAAGCATGAGTTTGAATACAAGTCCCGTTTGCTAAAGGTGTAGAACAACCATTATCTTCAAGAATTCCTAATGTGGATGGAGTTAAAGTCGTCAAGCGTAATCCAGGGCATCCACCAGCAATATTATCAGACATATTATTGCTACCGCTGAATGTACTGCCATCGTCAAAACAATCATCATTTCCTGAACTGCTTGAGTTATTGTGAAATAAAGAGTTTTCCAATGATGAAATCGTACCACTCAATACATTTGCAATAGCTCCTCCGGCTGAACTATTGCTATTTGAGGAAAATGTATTATTTTTGATGGTGTCAATTGTTCCTGAATTTGCAATTGCTCCTCCGTCAGCATTACCGGAACCATTCTCTGAATAAGTATTGTTTCTCATGGTTATTACGGTAGCATCATTAAAAAATGCACCTCCACCGGATACAGAGTCATTATTATGAAAAGTACTGTTTCTGAGATTTGACAGAGTTCCGGCATTATAAATGCCGCCACCACGATTGGCTTTGTTGACCAGAATTGCTGTTTTGGTTATTGCTAATGTACCAGAGTTATATATAGCTCCGCCATAAAATTTCTCTTCATTGAAAGCACCATCTACACACCCTCTTCTTAAAAGTATGTTTTTCAGCTGTAAATCTCCGCTGCTATCGATTCTCAGTAACCGAAACTCTGTGTCATTGGCGATATCATCACTATTACAAGCTAGTGAACTATCACGCATTAGTTTATAACCTGCTCCATCAATCACAACAGGAGAATTGATTACACGGGTGCCCGTATGCCCAAAAGTAGCATCATCGTCTATAACTTCTGTCAGGACAATATCAGCTAAAAAGCTAATCGTATCCGTTGTAGATGGATTGAGATTGGCACAAAAGATGGATTGATTCAGTTCATGAGCTGATATAACTGTGTTACTAAATTCTGAAGAAGTATCCATACCCAAGGATACACATCGCTCTGCTCCTGTTAAATACTCGAATGCCCCGATATCACGTATGCCATCATGTGAAAAACCTCTTTGATCGAATGCCGTTCCATTGATAGCTATATCTATTGCTTCACTTCCTGCCAATAAAGCATGAGTTCCAACGCATCTGTTACCTGCCAGCTGAGTGACGCAACCGTTATCTGCCAATGGTCCAATAGTTGTTGCTGTTAGAACCGTACTTAATAATCCGGGACTACCTCCTGACAAATTATCGGACATATTGTTACTACTCGATACAATGCTTCCATTATTTTCACAATCTTCTTCACCTGAACCACTGGTATTATTCACAAATAACAAGTTGCTAAACAACTGAATAACACCTCCTACGATATTATTGATGGCTCCGCCACCAAAACCTGCGGTATTATTTGAGAAGGTTATATTCTTCATAAGAACAATATCGCTCGTATTTGAGATTCCACCACCAGATGTTGAACCTATATTTCCTGAAAAAGTACTGTTGTATAGGTTTGTTATAGTACCGTTAAAGTCATTTCTAATACAACCTCCATAGAATGAAGTATTATTTGTAAAAACGCTCTGACTTATATTGGTAATAGATCCTGTATTTCTTATACAACCTCCATTGTTACCTGCTTGGTTATTATAAAATCTGCTATTATTGATCTGTGATATCACTCCGGATGCATGGTGAATAGCTCCTCCGCCTGTTTCGGCGTAATTGGACGAAAAGTCACTATCTCTAATTTCTATGTCACCTGTGTTATAGACACCACCGCCAAATTTTGCCTGATTCTCTGAGATTTTACTTCTGGTGATTTCGAGGATTCCATTATCATTTAATATGCTGCCACCATAAAATTTGAATAGGCTTGTATCCGCGTTCACGCAACCATATTTCAAAGTAATATCCTGCAAATATAATTCGCCATTTGGTGAGACCCGCATAAGCCTAAATTCTGTATCATCAGAAACAGAATCCTCATTACAAGCCAGTGAATTATCTCGCTCCAGTGTATGTCCCATGCCATCAATTGTAATTATTGAAGTGATGCCCGGCGTTCCGGTTCGTCCTGAGTCAGTTGGACTGCCGGTGTCAATATTCTCGTATTGCTCCGTTAGAACAATATTAACACTCAACTCAATAGTATCATTTCCCGAATCACCTGCCGGACAACTATCCACAGCAGCATCTGTATTAGCAGCAACAATAGCCTCAGTAATTGAACATAAACCGTTTGAATTGACTTGACCACCGGAGGTATCATCAACAGTAATTGTTGCAGAAAATGCAATAGATGAAACTAATAGAGAAATAATTGCAAATTTATAATTCATTATTTTTGACCGTTTGAAATTTATTGAATTATAAAATTTCAACAAATCTCAAACCTGTCAAACTTCTGAATACTTTCTGAATTATACCCCTGAGAATAAACTTGATAAGTTTTTCATTGAAATATTTCCGCCACTCATCACCAAGACAACTTTTTTACCCTTGAGTGCTGACTTCAATTTTAAAGCTGCTGCAAAAGTTGCAGCCGATGCCTCTTCAATTAAATTATGAGTGATTTCGATTAGAATTTTATTGGCTGAAATAATTTCTTCATCATCAACCAGCACAAAATCATCAACCAGTTCCCACATAATTTCCTGTGTATTCATAAACGGTACACCGGTCGCTACGCCCTCTGCGATTGTGCGGTTTTCGGCTTCAATGAGCTTTGAGTTCTTCCAACTCAGTTGTTGAGCCGGGGCTTGTGTGGATTGAACACCGATGATTTTGATCTTTGGATTAATGGACTTTGCAACAATCGCTGTTCCGCAAACGCCACTTCCAGCTCCAACAGGAACTATAATGACATCCACATCCGGTAAATCATTCATGATTTCTAAACCATAAGTTCCGACACCTTTTATCAAAACATCATCAGTCGGGCCGATGAACATTCCTTTGTTTTTTTGTGCCGCTTGTAATGCTCCTGCCCTCGCCTGATCAAAATCATCTCCGTAAAATTCAACATTGGCTCCAAAAGCTCGCATGGACTCCACTTTGCCCGGATTGGCACCCTTAGGTACAAATACATTCGCTTTCACGCCAAACTCTCTAGCTGAAAATGCTATTGATTGTCCGTGATTTCCTGTGGAAGCCGTATAAACACCATGACTTTTTTGTTCTTCAGTTAAAGTGGACATTAAATGAATTCCACCGCGAACTTTAAAAGCACAGGTCGGGTTATGATTTTCATGTTTGAGCCAAACATCTGTTTCGAGCATATCACTTAGAATCTGATAATGTCTTAATGGTGTTGGTTTAAGAAATTTATAGACATCTTGACCGGCTTTGATGATGTCCTTGATTGTAATTTTATCGTACATTAAATATTTCCAAATAAGAGTGAACTGGCTATCACGACCAAAATGATGGAGAGGAATAAAATAACCGTATCGATAATTACCAGTCCAATGTTTTTTATTAAAGTTATAAAAATTGATTGACGGTAAACTTTCAGCATTGAAATAAAACTGAATAACCAGATAAATACAGCCAGAATACTCCAAAACCAATATCCATAACTCAGTGGAAGCAATATTGCAATAATTCCTGTGACAAAAACCATCGACCGGAGGTTCAAAAAGAAAACAAAATGTTCGACATATTTTCTTTTTGTTCGAATATAAAACAGCTTGCCAATCATTGATATTAGCAGCACTTCAAGCAATATAGCCCAAGGAAGATTTTTTACTATGAAATCCCGAAATGCAGTGGCATTTTTATTGAGTCGTAAGGCCTGATTCATTAATAAAGTTTCAAAAAAACCACTCACTTCATATTTTTCAATCAACCGACTGATAGGCATATTACTGATATCAAAAATGTTAATATCATAAGTTTTTGTTGATACGAGCTTAATGTTGGTTGTTTTTGTTCTGTCAATATTCAGATTCTTCTCAATTTCATCCAACTTAACAGTCAACTCTTTCAGTTGCTGAATTTTTTCTTTTAATGACTCCGGTGAGGATTTAATTACGCTTTTAACTTTATCACTTTGGCTTTTTTCCAAAACCTTGACTTTCTTCTCCGAGAGTTCAATTTGATGATTAAACTCATATCGTAATTTAGAGATGAGTTTATCATATCTCAGTTCAACGTATCCTTGTTCCATAAGGTCATAAATACTATCATCTCCACCGCCTGTAATCACCACATCATCATTTTCATTGGTTGAACTCTGTAGAGTTAATTGCCCGGACTCCTTAAACAACATGGCAAAAAATATAAACATCAGAAAAATAAAAGTCCGTGCCGGAGGAAAGTAGGAAACTCTTTTGTTGGTTAGAAATTGATTTGTTAAGAATCCCGGGATAAAGACACCACGCAAGGTGGTAAAGATTTTGGAGTCAAAATTAAAAATACTTGAGAAAAAATCGGAAATAATCGACCAGACACTGAGTATTCTTAATTTTCTTTTCTGTCCACAATTAAGACAAAAATTGGCTTCCGGAGAATTTAAACTATCGCAGTTTGGACAAGTATTTGAAGAGTTTGTCATTTTTATTATTCATAAACGTATGTATATAGAATATACACAAAAACAGAAGGTGTTTGAAATATTTATGAATAAATGACGAAAGATAGGGCTTAAGGTTACAAATTGTTTCAAGATATTTTTTCAATACCCAGAAACTAAAAAGCCAGCTACACCGGGCGGTGTAACTGGCTAACGCACAGCCGTGGAGCCGTGCAATCCCACTAAAATAGCTACTGTCTAGGCTTTGACCAGACCTAAGTCGTAGCGTTTACCCACGAGCTTCAAATTATAAGGAGATGAGAATAATTATCAATGTGTAAATTTGCACAAATTATTTCCAGAACCATTGAAACACTTTGGCTGAATAAAGTACTGAATCGTCAATAACAGCATACAACACCAGAGCCAACAAAGTGTGAGACAGAGCCAAAGGCAATAGCCTCCTATATTTGAGCCAACTATAAGACCAAAATAATCCGGCAATAAATGTTAAAACAAACATGGTAAAAGATGGCAAATGAAGTGTTGCAAAAATTAATGCGGATGCCAAAGCCGAGTAAAAATAATCACTAGTATTTGTAAAAAATATTTTTTCCGACAATATAAACCCCAGAAAAAACTGCTGAGCCATTGCCCAAACAAAGTATTGAGGAAATGCATTCAAAAACGCCAAGTTAAATTGATTCATCCAAAGCATTAGAATGAAAAGCAGGGTTGTTGGTAATAAAATAAATAGCCAGGATTTTAATAATTTAGGTTCACACATAGTTGAAACCCTAGAGTCTATGACTTTGGGCTTTCTGCTAAAGACCAAATAAACAATTACCAACACAAGTAGTACATACACATACAAAACAGCGTTTATTGACGCTATTGAACTATACTGATGATTGATTTTATGTATTTCAGGTTGTTCCCATGAGTTCAAGCCCTTAATTTTTAGAATACTATCAGGAAATTTCTCTATCAAATGACTTTTCAGCCACATATATTTTGACGGAAAAAGACAGTACTCTTGCAATTCAAAAATATTGATATCTGACAAAAGTATATTTTTAGTCTCAATATTATCACTATCACAATTAATTGCTGTTGTCGCCTCAGTCATTGGTGTAGAAGAATATGGTAATAAAATTTCATCAATCATAATATCCGCATTGGGATTTTCGAATATTAGAACAATTGAAGAAATCTTTTGCGACAGCTCTCCCCATTTAAAGGGTTTCTTTTCTTCTGAAACATCACTCAGTCCAATCCAACTCAATTGTGTTAAATCAATATTGTTATCTTTATCTGACAATGGAATGTTATAGCTGTAATAAAAATAATCATCATCCAGTTGTTGTTTCACTTGAATGAGCAACTTTGCATCTATTTTTTGTGGGGACTTGATGACGAGATTACCATGAATACCACTATTGATAATTTCTGAAGAAAAGTTCAGTGAAATTCGGGGATTACTTCCTTTTTTTGCACTCAAGAAACCTTTTTCTTGTTGATGTTGCCAGTATTTGTAATAAGAAGATACCACATCGGAGTCATCTTCAAAATTCCACACAAACGGCGAAATTTCTTTTTGTAAATTCAATAATTTATTTTCAGCTTCGGTCTGGATTCGGATTCGAGTCAAAGAAACAGAAACCAGCCAAGAGCTAAAAATTATTATCAAAACAGGAAGAATATATCTGATTTTAATCAACTTTTTTCACTTTCTGAAAGATAGGACTTGTAGAAAAAATTATTGGAACTATTATCGCTATATTCAGTTTTAAATCAATCGGAGAATATTAAAATGGCTCAAACGGTCACAGCACATTGGCTTCAAGATTATACTTTTGTCGGAAAAACCGATTCTCACAAGTCTGTAATTATGGATGCACCAACAGTCAAAGATGGCGAAAAATGCGCACCTTCACCAATGGAAATGGTGCTTCTTGGTTTAATGGGTTGTGCCGGAATTGATGTCAAATTAATTTTATCCAAATCCAAAAAGGAAATCACTAAACTTGAAATCAGGGCAACTGCCAATCGTCGTGATGAATTCCCACGTATTTTTACGGATATTCACCTCCATTTTATAGTTTCCGGTGAAGATTTGGATGAGAAGTCAGTCTCGCGCGCGATTAAACTTTCTGCTGAAAAGTATTGTTCGGTTTCAGCAATGCTGGAGAAAACCGTCAAAATCACTCATGATTTTGAAATTGTTTAGAATTTTCTAATTGCAATTGATTCTCATTATTGATTTGTAAGAATCTCTCCCCATATAATGAACTGATTCTTTTTGGAGACATTTATGAGTAAGTTTTACGAATTCTCTGCAGCTGATATTGCAGGCAACGATGTATCAATGTCAGATTACAAAGATAAAGTTGTTCTCGTTGTTAATACAGCGAGCAAGTGCGGACTCACGCCACAGTTTGAAGGTTTGCAAAAATTATACGAGGATTACAAAGATCAAGGTTTGGAAATTCTCGGCTTTCCATGCAACCAATTTGCATCGCAAGATCCGGGCAGTAATGAAGAAATAGCCAGTTTCTGTGTCAAAAATTATGGTGTTGACTTCAAAATGTTCGACAAAATTGAGGTCAATGGCAATGATGCTCATCCGGTATTCAAATATCTCAAAGATGAACTGGGAGGAACACTCGGAAAAAAAATCAAATGGAATTTTACTAAATTTCTAATTGGCAAAGACGGACAACCGATTAAGCGTTTTGCACCAACCACAAAACCGAAAGATATTGAAAAACATATTAGCAAGGCACTTGCATAAATTTCTAAAATGAAGAGCAGCGTTTACTACTCTTCAGCTTTGTAAGTTAGAGGAGGGCTTTACAGAAATGATTCGTAAACTCATGTGATAGTAATTGTATCATTCTTTCTACTTCTTCTTTTTTGTACTCGGTTTTTTTAGCCTGACCCCAAACCACTCCCGGCCAAAAAGGGTCATCGACACATCTACCAATAATATGAACATGCATCTGCGAAACAATATTGCCGATAGTCGCAATGTTCAGTTTTTCGGTTTTGAAATGATTAACAAGAAACCCTGAAAGTAAATCAATATTTTTATCCAGTTTGGCTCTTTCGGATTTATCCAACTTAAAAAGTTCGGTTTCATGGGTATTTGGTAAAACGATAAACCACGGAACTAAAGAATTTTTCATCAACAATAATGTTTGTCCGTTAAGTTGACCAAGTTCAAAAGTATCGGCTTTGAGTTTTGGATTTATAGTGATTGTTGTCATACGCTAAAAAAATCAGAAACTGGAATTGGGTTGTTTAAGGAACTCAATCTCTTGTTCAGTCGATTGACGACCTAATATTGCGTTGCGATGAGGATAACGACCAAACCGATCAATAATTGTTTTATGTTTGTACTCAAATTCCAGATTACTTTCAACTCCCAAAGCTGTAAAAAGTTTGACAGCTTCTTCATGAATC
>JAGRJP010000137.1 GCA_020442665.1 Lysobacterales bacterium | reverse complement strand
TTGTTTTTTCCACGCAGGCTGTCTGAGTGATATTCGGGTGGAAGTATGTTTATTCTTTTTCCATTGACGACCTGTGTTCTTTCAATAGTTTTTGAATCAAGGATGATAGGAACTGTAAAGATAAAAACTCCGTTTGGTTTAAGCACTCTGTATACTTCTTTGAAACCTTTTATATCATTCTCAACATGCTCAAAAACTTCTAAAGATGTGCAGATGTCAAAACAGTTATCTTCAAGTGTCAGTTTTTCGACATTCTGACATTGAATTCCATTTTTGTATTCACCGGGTTTTATTTCATCGATGTACTCACTCAGAGTCAGATTTCTATTTTGCTTTTGCAGAAAGCGAACAAAAGCTCCTCGTGAAGATAATTCATAAACACTCATATCAGGTTTGAAAAATTGTTTAAATACTCGACCTAATGACTGTGCAACCGGAGAGGCGAAACATTTAGAGCAACGAACTCCCATTTCATCATTATGTGTTTTGATTTGGAGCTTCCAGCCACAAAGTGAACACTTCTCTCTATTTAATCGGAGTTGAGACGGCTTTGTCTGTTTGAGTGCTGATATTATCTTGCGAACAATCATTTTTCAGCACATATGAGAATTTGTTCATCACCCAAATACGCATATTTCTCAGACCAGTAGAGAAAGATGTATGCGTCTTTAAATCCTATGTCTTTAAGTTGCTTTAACAATTGCCAACCAAAAGTGTAATAACTTAATGAACCTTTACCGGATACCGGATTTCCATGATATTCGGGAGTTTCATGATGAATGATTTGATTGTCTTTGATGCTTGCTCGAGTTAGATTAGTTAAAGAGTTTAAATCAAAAGGCACTGATAAAAGAAGTTTTCCTTTAGGTTGAAGAACTCTGTGTATTTCATTCAGAGCGGTCTGGTAATCAGGAATATGTTCCAAGCAATCAAATGATAAAATGTATTTGAAACTGTTATCACTAAAAGTTAAGTTGGTTAAGTCTTTATGATTTAATTTATCAGGGAAAAATTTTAGTGAAAGTCTGAATTTAAAGTAGAATGAACTATCTGACAAATATTCGCTGCCGACTATTTTTTTGTATTTCCTTTTAAGCCATTTATATAGCAATGATGCTTGTTCAGTGATATAAATTTTGTCGTTGATGTTTGGTTTAAACAGATTTTCAAATAAATGGATACTTCCTCTGATTCTATTATTAAGTTTGGATTTTTTGCACACCAATCTTTCTCTGAAATTGATCGTTTCATTATTCGAATACTTTAAATCGATTGAAAATTGACTTGGACTTTGAGCGGTCCAGGAAAATCCGTCAATTAAAAAAAATGCTTGTTTCTTGATTCTGAGATTGAGACTGTTATTAATTTTTTGAAGCTCGTCAAGTTGCAACCTATCGTTTAGCAAGTGGTTTTTGTAGTCATTAATGTACTCTATTCGTGTGATATGCATTTGTTATTTAGCCTTTAAGGGAGATTATATGGGTTTTTCACTCTGTCAGGTGTTGTTTTAAATCTTTTATGCACCCAGAGGTATTGTTCAGGGCATTGTTTTACCATATTCTCAATTCCAAGATTGATACGCGTTGTATCAATAATAGCATCTTTTGTTGGAAAGTCAGGCAATGGTTCTGAAATTTTCAGAGTGTAATAGGGTGGTTTAGGATTTCTTTGCACATGGAAAAATAAAACCTCGCAGTCAGATAATCTTGCCAGTTGGTGCGTAGCAACGATGGTGGCAGCCGGACGATTGAAAAACGGAACAAATACCGATTGCCCTCTTCGGTAGTCTTGATCCGGAGCGTACCATAATATTTTTCCTTGTTTTAAATGCTTGATAATTGGTCGGAGTTCGTCTCGTTTAAACATGTGAGTTGCGTATTTAAGACGTGATTTTGTCACGATATATTCGGTCACAGGGTGTTTGTGAGGTCGGTACATACCGGCGATGGGATATTTTTTACAAAGGATTTTTCCTCCCATATCTAAAGCTGTAAAGTGCCCGGCGACCAGCAAGATTCCTTTCTTTTCATCTAAACATCGTTCAATGTGTTCACTACCATCAATAATGGCATTACTTTCGATTTTTGTTGTATTTCCGAGAAAGGCTTTGAGAGTTTGGGTGAACATGATTCCAGTTTCGGAGATGTTTTTTTTGAGCAAAAATTTTCTTTGTTCCTCAGATAAGTCGGGAAAACAAATCTGTAAGTTTTTTTGAGCGACTTTTTTTCGTGAACTCAATAATAACATTAATAACTTACCAAGTCCTGAACCCAATAACACCAGCAGATGATAAGGCAAAGCAGAGAGTAATCGCAATAAAATGTATAGCAACCATGCAAGAGGATATTTGAATATCGAAGGCTTAATCATGGAGTGGATTATATCAATTGCAATATGGAAATAATATGTCGCGGAGACTTTTTAAATATTTTAGTCTTGAACGATATTATAAATCATATTTTTCAGGCACGATATACCTGACTTTTAGTTGTGAGATGTTGTAGAATGTTGTTTTTTTGAAAATTAGGGGACATTGTGAATATCGTATTCAATCAGTTTTTAGGCAATAGTCCAAAATGGTTTAAATTAACAATTTTAACCTTTTTGGTGTTGTGCTATCCACTAACTCTGGCATTAGGAAAAACCGTAATGGGTTGGGCTTTTATTGCCATGTTCATTATGACTTTAGCGTTAGCTTTGAAATGCTATCCGTTGCAATCCGGAGGTTTGCTGGGGTTAGCTATCTTGTTACTGGGTCTGACTAGTCCTGAGACAGTTTGGCATGAAATAGAGGCGAATCTAAAAGTGATACTATTATTAGTATTTATGGTGAGTTTTATATATTTTATGAAACCGCTGCTAATTTTCATTTTCGGAAAAATATTGCTCAAAGTAAAAAATAAGTTGGTATTGTCATTGATTTTTTCCTTCTCAGCGGCATTTTTATCAGCATTTCTCGATGCTTTGACTGTAACAGCGGTGTTAATTACTGTATTTGTAGCACTGTATGGGGTTTATGAAAGAGTTCACTCCAGCATTCATGTGGATTACGACCACAACGATGAATATGATCGACAACAATTAGGGGGAGATACTCTTGCTGAGTTCCGTGCATTTATTCGTTCATTGGTGATGCACGGTGCGGTGGGAACAGCTTTGGGTGGTGTTTGCACCACAGTTGGTGAGCCACAGAATTTGTTAATTGCAGAAAAATTAGGTTGGAACTTTGTTACTTTTGCAGTCAATATGTCACATGTCACAGTACCTGTATTTATTGCCGGTATCTTTACTCTAGTGATTGTTGAGTTAACTAAAACATTTGGGTTTGGAGCGAAACTGGATACGGGGGTTCGTGAAATTCTGAAGAATTATTTGAATGAAGAAGATGAAAAAAGAACAGCTAAAGATAAGTACGGATTGGTTATTCAGGGAATCAGTGGAGTATTACTAATTCTTGGTTTGGCTTTCCATGTGATGGAAGTCGGTTTGATAGGTTTGAGTCTTTTGGTTCTGGTGACATCTTTAACTGGTATTACTGATGAACACCAAATTGGTAAGGCATTTGAAGAGTCTTTGCCTTTCGTATCGCTACTCGTTATCTTTTTTGTTGTTGTTGGAATGATACATGACTTGCATTTGTTCAAACCCGTGATTGATTGGGTTTTGGCAATGCCATTTGAACAACAACCGAAAGCGTTTTTCCTCGCCAATGGTATCTTATCAGCAATTAGTGATAATGTTTTTGTTGCAACCGTTTATATTAATGAGGTGAAAGCTGCATTTGACTCCGGTGCAATTACCAGAGAGCATTTTGATACTTTGGCTGTTGCTATAAATACAGGAACAAATATTCCTTCAGTTGCCACTCCTAACGGACAAGCTGCTTTCTTATTCTTGCTGACGTCTGCTTTAGCACCTGTAATTAGGTTGGGTTATGTAAGAATGGTAACAATGGCGCTTCCATATACAGTAATTCTTACTGCTGTCGGGTATTTTGCTCAATAGAAATGAAACACAATATCGAAAGAAGCACCTCTTTTTTAGAGGTGTTTTTTTATGCAAAAAAAACCCGGTAAGTAAATTACCGGGTACAAAAATACATAAAAATTGATTGGGGAAAACCAATTTTCCAGCTTATTCAAAGGGGGGAAGAATAAGCTAAAACATGACTCTTGCGAAATCATGGTTCTATCTAATCATGTTTTATTTATATTAGCAAGTATTAAATTAGCAAATTCTAATATAATTTCAAAATTATTTATAATCATTAAAAATTTCATAGGAACTGCTGACAAATTTTGTTAGTTTAATCATTTAACTATAAGCTCAGTTTCGGCATTAGATTCAGATCCACCAACGATAAGTTTATATTTTCCTTTTGGAATGTAAGCACCATGTCCAAGTCTGAGTGCTTCGCTAATTGGTGTTAATGATTTATTCAAAGGTTGTTCTTTGTCTTTGTTTTTGAACTCCTCAGCTACAAGAGCTAACTCTTGATTGAGTTTGTAATCCCATGTGATTAAATTGAGCCCCTTATGCAAATGAGCTTGATTGGTATAGATAGCCTGTTCATTTTCATCCTGAATTTCGACATGAACTGATTGTTCCGAGTTTGACCAGATTTTGAATGATGCCTGATCCGGTTCGCCGTCGTTATACCATCTTGATGGAGCAGAACTCCAAGAAGCAGAAAATGTAATCTCCTCAGGTTTAATAATATGCAATTCTTTATCTTTGTAGGATTCATATTCCTGAATGAAAGAAACATCAGTCACCCAAACACTTCTTCCATGAGTAGCAACAACCAATTCATTATCTCTGGGGTGAACAATTAAATCGTGTACCGGAACAGTTGGAAATTCATCGCCCA
>JAGRJP010000136.1 GCA_020442665.1 Lysobacterales bacterium | reverse complement strand
TTAACTCAGCCTCATCCGCCTTGTCTTGTTCCAGTTCATCCAGATAACGCAGAAATAGAATCCACGAGGTCTGACCGATATAATCCAACTCACTGTCAGCACCGGAATCTTTCCATAAAATATCATCAATGTTTTTGAAAGTTTGTTCAAACATGTGGTTTCCTTGTGGTTTTTCTTTATTGTTAATAAATCATTATGAATATACTCTAATTTTGATAGTTTATCAATTGATTAAAGTCGAGTTTGTTCAGCATGAGATAGAACAGATTACATCATAGGGTTTCTAATTCTCAAAACTTGCGAATGTTGGTTTGTTTTCTAGATTGTCTCTCCGCTCCTGCTTCGAGCCCTTCGGGTCGCTTCGCGTGGCAAAACGGCTGTCCTGCCGTTTGGTCCCAGATCGGGGTCAGGAATGACGAGTTCTGGTTGAAGATACTTCGGCTTCGCTCAGTATGACAGGATCCTTTTTACTTCACAAAGGTGAGGTAGTGTTCAAAGTCCGGATTTTTGCCACGCACAGTGTTTTCATAAGTGGTTTTGATAAACTGCGTGACTTTGCCGATTTGGCCGTTGCCGATGGTTTGGTCGTTGATGGTTTTGATGGGTGTGACTTCTACGGCGGTTCCGCAGAAGAAGGCTTCGTCAGCTTGCAGGGCTTGTTCGATGGTGATTTTCTCTTCTTTGACTTGATAACCGTAGTGTTTTGCCATTTCGATAATGGTGGCTCGGGTGATTCCCGGTAGAATGTGACCGAGGGATGGTGTGGAGAGAACATTGTCTTTGACGATGAAGAAGTTTTCTCCGGCTCCTTCGGCGATGTTATCTTCGTGATCGAGGAACAGGGCTTCGTGATAATGGGTGTCTTGCAATTCAATCGTTGAGAGAATTCCGCCGACATAATGTCCGCAGATTTTGGCATCAATCACGGTGGATTTGGGGCTGATACGGCGGTATTTACTGACTTTGATATCAACCATATCGTGTGGCAGATATTTGCCCCAAGGCCAATTGGCGATGATGATTTCGACCGGATTATTTTTGGCTGAAACTCCGAGTTCACTGTAGCCGAAAAAAGTTAGTGGACGAATATAACCGGAATCCAAACCGTTGGATTTAACGGTATCAACAACTGCCTGACAGAGTTCATCACGAGAGTAGGGCAGTTTCATGCCAATGGTTTCTGATGAATAAATCAGTCTGTCGATATGAGGTTCAAGCCTGAATATTGCTGGTCCTTTGGCGGTGTTATAAAACCGAATTCCTTCGAATGCTCCTCCGCCGTAGTGCAGAGTGTGTGTCAAAACGTGTGTTGTATCCTGTTCCCAGGGTTTCAGCACACCGTTGTGCCAGATGGTTTCGGTTTTAATCATTGTACAATTTAATTTTGCTCTTCCAGTTTTGCCCAAGAATCCTTTAAGGTCACAATTCGGTTGAAAATTGGTTTATCTTGTTCGTATGTTTTGTCGCGATAAAAATATCCCATACGCTCAAATTGATACCTGACGCCATCGGAGTTTTCGACAATATTCGGTTCCAATTTGGCGTTTTCTATGATTTCTAATGAATTGGGGTTTAAATCTTCAAGACCTTTTGGATCAGGTTTATCAAATAGGCGATCATAAAGCCTTACTTCTATATTATCACAATGACGGGCTGAAACCCAGTGAATAGTCCCTTTAACTTTTCTGCCATCGGTTGATTTGCCGCCTTTGGTTTCCGGGTCGTAAGTGCAACGAATTTCGACCACATTGCCGTTTTCGTTTTTAATCGCTCGTTGACAAGTCAGATAGTAGGCATATCTCAAGCGCACTTCTCGACCTTCAGTAAAGCGGAAAAACTTGCGATTGGCATTCTCCTGATAATCATCGGCTTCGATGTAGAGTTCTTTGCAGAAAGGAATTTCCCTTGTGCCGAAGGATTCATCTTGCGGATGATTTTGACCAATCAGAAGCTCTTCTTTATCTTCAGGATAGTTTTCAATCACTAATTTTAACGGATTGAGAATTCCCATAATGCGTGGAGCTGTTTCGTTTAAATCGGCTCGAACACTATCTTCCAGCATGGTCATTGGAACGGTTGATGGTTTTTTGGTAACTGTGCTGCGCTTGGCGTAATCACGAATCGCTTTGGGCGTGTAACCACGGCGTCGCATTCCCGAAACTGTTGGCATACGCGGATCGTCCCAACCATCTACTTTACCTAGTTCAACCAGTTCGTTGAGTTTTCTTTTGGAGGTAACGGTGAATGTTTGGTTCAGGCGATTGAACTCAATTTGTTGCGGATGACAACCAATGGAAATATTATCCAAAACCCAGTCGTAAAGCGGACGATGGTCTTCAAACTCCAAAGTACAAATTGAGTGAGTGATGCCTTCCAAAGCATCGGAGATACAATGAGTGAAATCGTACATCGGATAAATGCACCAACTGTCACTGGTGCGAATATGATGTTGGCGTTTGATGCGATAAAGCACCGGATCACGCATGTTGATATTTCCGGATTTCATGTCGATTTTGGCACGAAGCACCATTTTGCCATCTTCAAATTCGCCATTTCTCATGCGTTGAAATAAATCCAATGACTCTCCAACCGGACGGTTACGGAAGGGACTGTTGGTTCCCGGAGTGGTGAAATCACCACGATTCTGACGAATTTCTTCCGGTGATTGTTCATCGACATAGGCTAAGTCTTTCTCAATCAGTTCAACGGCATAACCATAAATTTGCTCAAAATAATCGGAAGCATGGAGGGTTTTTCCAGCCCAATGAAATCCCAACCATTTCACATCTCTTTCAATGGACTCGGCGTACTCAATGCTTTCTTTGGACGGATTGGTATCGTCAAATCTGAGGTTGCACTCGCCCTGATAATCTTCAGCAAGTCCAAAATTCAGGCAGATTGATTTTACATGACCAACATGCAGGAA
>JAGRJP010000135.1 GCA_020442665.1 Lysobacterales bacterium | reverse complement strand
CTTGGCTTGGTGTTCCATCTGAGATCGTGATAACCGCACGCCACTTGGCAAATCTCGCTCCCAGTTCAGCATATTCATTCAGACGATCACGCAATCCATCTAAACCCTCAGTAATCAACTCACCTTCAAAGCCAGCCATTGGGTGAGCACCTTTGTCCACCTTGATTCCGGGAATAACTCCGGCATCTTTCATGATTTCAACAAATGCTGTGCCGTTTTTGCCCTTTTGTCTGAGTGTTTCTTCAAATAAAATCGCACCTGAAATATGCTCACCTAAATCGGGTGTGGTTAACAACATGTCGCGATAGTCACGACGATTTGTTTCTGAGTTTTCTACGTTGACAGAGTCCAGTCTCTTTTTGATTGTTCCTGTGCTTTCATCAATTGCCAAAATGCCTTTTCCCGGAGCAACCATTGCTGCTGCGGTTTCCAATAATTTTTCTACGTTCACTGAGAATTCCCCTTTAGTGTCTGTTATTTTAGGGCGTCTATTGTACAAAGTTCAGTTTAAAAAATCGCATGAAACGTATCGGAAAGACGACTTTTTGGTGTTTTATCAACTCAATTCAAACTGATTTAATAAAAAATCCAGCTTAATTTCACTCTTTGAATCAATTTAATGCGTTCCCGTGTGATGGACTGTCCGAGTTTTTCTCCGCTCAACCCTTTATCAATCAGGCTCTGAACATTAACTTTTGTTGCTGCTTCAAGACATTTTCGCAAATAATCAGCCTGAGGGTAAGGTTCGTTTTCTTTGCCTAACCGACCTTGTGCATCCGCCTGACAGGCCTGTAAAAACTTCTCAAAATTTAATGGTTGTTGATAAGCTCCGGTTTTTTGGTAGAGTTTATCGATGGTTTTTGACCTCAACTTAAACGCTGTGTGTGAGTGCAAATGCCAACGGCAGACATTTTCTGCTAATTTGCGATATTGTGTGGGAACACGAAGACGTTGACACAAACTTTTCACTAAAGGCACACCGGCTTGTTCGTGTCCTCTGTGCGACGGTAAGATATGATGAGGTGTGATTCCTTTACCTAAATCATGCGTGAATACCGCAAACGCCGTGTCATTGCCCAGTTTGGCTGCAATATCCATTGCCATCATACAATGAATACCAGTATCAATTTCGGGATGCCATTGTTCCGTTTGCGGAACACCAAACAGACAATCAATCTCGGGAAAAAGTATTTTCAACGCTCCACATTGTCTTAATACTCTGACAAACTCAGAGGGTTTGTTTTCATTCAAAGTGGACTTGAGTTCTTGCCAGACTCTTTCAGCAACAAGTGCATCTACTTCGCCATTATCAACCATTTTTTGCATCAGTTGCATGGTTGTATCGTGAACTTTAAAATCAAATTGATAATAACGAGCCGCAAAACGAGCTATTCTTAGAATTCTCACCGGGTCTTCGGCAAAGGCTTCAGATACATGTCTGAGTCTGCGGTTTTCAATATCTTTTTGCCCGCCATAAGGGTCAATGATTTCACCGGTTTGTAAATCCTCGGCAATGGCGTTGATGGTTAAATCTCTGCGTTGCAAATCGTCTTCGATAGTGACTGAAGTATCGGTGTTAAACACAAAACCATGATAACCCTTGGCGGTTTTTCGCTCGGTTCGTGCCAGTGCGTATTCATCATTTGTCTGTGGATGAAGAAAAACCGGAAAATCCTTACCTACCGGTTTAAAGCCTTGAGCTACCATTTGTTCCGGCGTGGAGCCGACAACCACAAAATCTTTGTCTTTAATTTCCAACCCTAACAATTTATCACGAACAGCTCCGCCAACGAGATAAGTCTTCATTGCTGACACCTGACTTGAGCTGTTTGACCGGAAATCAAATCGTTCGGCCACTTCTTGCTGGCAGTTCCATCCACCGGAAATGTTGGCATCCAAGACGAAATTCTTTGAGGTGTTTTATGAATCAACCAGTCATAAATAACAATATTGGTTAAAATCTTAGTGATATATCCTCGGGTTTCTTGATAAGGAATGGTTTCAGCCCAAATATCGGGCGATGTCGGAAAACCATTGAGCCAATCTTCAGCTTTGCTTTCACCAGCATTATAGGATGCCAAAACCAATAAAGGGTGATTGTTGAATCTGTCAAACAACATTCTCTGATAAAAAATCCCCAGCTGTAAATTAAAGTCGGCGTCATGAAGCTGGCTCTTGCCTTGATATTTAAGCCCTAGTTTTTGACTCAGGCGTTTTGCCGTTGCATCAATGAGTTGCATTAATCCACGAGCATCTGCACTTGAAATTGCATCGGTCTGCCAGGCACTTTCTTGTGTGATAATAGACATTACCCAATGTGGCAATATTTTATGTTTTTTGGTAAATTGGCTGATTTCGTGTTGGTAGGCAAGAGGGTAGCGTAGTTTATAGTTTTTCCACAATCCCAAACCTGCCATGATTGCGGAAACTTTATTGTACCAGCCTTTTTGATAAGCTAAGTCTGCTAATGCTCTGCGTTCGCCGTTGTTCAGTTTTTGATAACCTATCATCCACTCTTTTCTGGCTTCTGCTATCATGTCCAATTCAAACAGTTCAAAGGCATTTTCCAAACTTTCCGGCATCTTCACAATCATTGTTGGAGTGATGTCTTCGGTGCAGATTTCATAAGGAAGCTTCATGTGATCAGCTGCCAGAAAACCATAGTAATTGGTTTTTCCGGATAACTTTGTAAAAATAGACTTAGCCTGATTTTTATCCCCAATCTTTGCCAAGGCCCTGCCACGCCAATATTGCCAATTGTCTTTATTCTTTTGGAAATCCGGCATTTCTTCAATGGTTTTTAGTACGTTTTTCCAATCCTGATGAAAAAGATAATAACGGACTTTCCAGGCGTTGATTTGAGAATCATGTGCAGAACTTGGCAAATTTTCCATCGCCTGAATGGTAAAAGGCAAGTAATCGGTTGCGGCGAACAAAGCATTGGTTCGTTCGACCTGCGTGATTTGTGATTCGGAAAAGTTAAAGCGACTTTTCAGTTTTTTCCACAATTTGTACATGGAATCCGGCTGTTTTTGAGCCTGTCTTTTCGCCATGTGGAAAACTATTTCGCGATTATTTTCATCATCATTCCAGGATAGTGAAGACTCTAAACCTTTCATCGGGTCTTGCATCAATTCAATCACATGGTTTACCCACTCCGGTTTGGTTTTCATTTTTGATGCCAGATAACGAGTGGTTGAAGAGTTATTTACCAAGTAAGTCAGTTTGATTCGCTCTGCCAACAAATCATCGGTTAAGTTGCCTTGAGCCTCCCACCACTTGAAGGCCTGATTACAATCGTCAGGAAGTGATAATCCATTCATCCATGTGTTTTCAATGGCTTTTTCAAGTCCTTGCAGAGCTTTTGTTTCGATTCTTCCCTTCAAATACCAACAATGCATAGTTTGAGATTCTTTGTTGTTTTTATACCGGGACAGGTATTTTTGCCACTGCTTTTGCTTGCCGTATTCGTAAGTCAGCATACGTTCAAGATTCTCGTTCAACGGGCTTTCAGGGTTGTTCTTTTTGAACTGCTCAATCTCTTGTTCTGGGAACTGTGCAATTTTTGATTTCAGCAATGCATAATCCAGATAATGCAACAGACGATAGTCTTGTAACTGCTTTTTACCCGTTGCAACTGCTGCTTCATCACCCTTCAGAGCTGCTGAGTAAGTTTTTTTGAATAATTGCTGTTCAGCTGTCAATGCCTGAACATTACAGCTAAAAATAATCAATAAAACTGGTAAGATAAACGCTTTCAATGAATCTCTGTTTCCAATTGTTTTAGAAAGTTTATCATATAATCGTGTCTTCTTTGAGCCTCTTGTTTCGCCGCTTGAGTATGAAAACCTGAATTAAGTTTTAACAGTTTTGAATAAAAATGATCAACCGTCCATTGCCTGTCTTCAGGTTCGCGAGCTGTACAAAACGGATCTTCGGATTGATAAAGTCTGCAATTCATTTTTCCACCGACCATCATCATACGGGCAACTCCGATAGCTCCAATGGAATCAATTCGATCGGCATCCTGAACAATTTTTGCTTCCAGTGTTAATGGTTTAATATTTGCGGAATAACTATGAGCCTCAATGGCATGTTTTATCGCATCAATATTTTCCAAAGGATAATTCCACTCTTTCAAAAGTTGTTCAGCTTTTTCCGCGGATAATTTTGATGCCTGATTTCGTAATGAGGAGTCTTTGCTGACGGCGACACAATCATGCAACCAAGCCGCAGGAATAACTATTTCCAAATCAGCGTTTTCCAGTTGTGCAAATTTTTCAGCATTGATCACTACTCTTTGAACGTGATCGGTGTCATGGGCTGAATCGGCACTTTTTTGTTTTTGTATGTAGTCCTTAAATATTTTTTTCCAACTTTGCATAGTTAGTTCTTGGGAAAAATTTCAAATAAGACAGTAAACAATTCAGCTAATTCCAAACTCATCAAACTAAAGCGTGAGTCCAGCAACTGCTCTTCAGATTCGATGGAATCATATTCCAGCTGATCCTGAACAACATCGGTGAATTTAATGCTTTTGATTGCAAAATCATGTGTCAAAGTGAATTCGATACGATCATTAAAAACCAAGCCCATCTGAGTCACCAAATACCCGTTATCAATATGTTTTTGCATTTCATCAGTGATAAAATCTACATTTCTGGCACGAATCACACTCTTAGACTCATTCAAAGTTTCCAAAACTAAGTTTGTCCCAAAGTCCAAACCCGATTGAATATGGCCTTGGCTCACCCAACGTGTTAAGACCGTTGCTATTGCTGATGATTCACCAAATGCAGTGGCTTTGAATGAACCGAGTGTTTGGCGAAGTTGTGAAACCAGATTCTCAGCCCCTTTCTGACTGGCACTATCAACTATCAGCAATTGATGTTTGTTATCAATATAAGCATTGATTTTGTTAATTCCTGTAAATGCTTGTGGTAATAATTGAAACAAAATTTCCTGCTTCATATCCGATTGTTGTTTTCGTCCCGGCTTATTTCCTGATTCGGCTTTGATTTGACCCACTTTTTCCGAAAGTTGTTGGTTTACTACTTTTGCAGGCAGAATCTTCTCTTCAATTGCCATAGTAAACAATTGGGCACTTCCACTTTGCAAACAGTATAACTCTCTGTTTTCCAGAGAAAATGGCGAAACCCAACCTTGAGACGCCATGTCCTGTAGTCCGCAGGGCTTGAGGGCATCATGAGCCAAAGCTCCGGAAAGTTCAGCTGCATCAATTGAAAAATCTGAGGGTAATTGAAAAATTCGTGCGTTTTTAAACCACATATATGTCCGTTTTTTTTGATTCGGGATATTTTAACCGATTGCTGTTTTTGAAAATAGATTATTTGATATTTAATGTGCTATGCTATTCTCATGAAGAAAATAATATTTTATATCACCATCGCCGCTGTTTTAACTGCTTGTGAGTTTAATGTCAGGCTTGAACCCGAACAAAAATCGCCGGAATCCTATCTTGCGCCGAACTCTATCCTTTATAAATATCCACAAAAAGTGACGGACAATGTTTATTCTGCAATTGGAGCTACAGCAGCCCCAACTTATGAAAATTCAGGACATAACAACAATTTGTCTTTCATAATTACCGATGAAGGTGTTGTGGTTGTCAATGCTGGTGCAAACTACCTTCTGGCACAAGCTCTGCATCAAGAAATCAAAAAACTCACAAAACAACCTGTCAAATATGTCATTCTTGAAAATGCACAAGGTCATGCCATGTTGGGTTCAAATTACTGGCAACAACAAGGTGCGAAAATCGTTTCTCAACGTGATGGTGCGGAAGTGATGAAAAAATACGGTAAGTCATCTGTGTTAAGTATGAAAGAGCGCCAAAAGGATAAGGGGCAATATACGGAACCAACTTTGCCGGATATTGTTTTCGATGATAAATATGAAATTGTATTAGGAGGAACTATTATACAAGCTCTTAATCTTGGACCAGCCCACTCTCCGGGAGATATTGTTGTTTGGTTGCCTCAACAGAAACTGGTTATTTCCGGTGATATAGCCTTTCACCAAAGAATGCTTCCTGTTACCGACCACACTGAAACAGCAGCTTGGATTGACACGTGGAACAACAAATTTGAAAAACTGGGTGCAGAAATCGTTATCCCCGGACACGGAACTCCAACAAACATGAACGAGGTGCGCAAATACACACACGATTATCTGGTCTATCTCAGACAAGAAGTCGCCAAAGTTCTCGAAAATGATGGCGGCTTACAGGATGCCTACAAAATCGACATGTCCGCTTATCAACATCTTGATACCTTCACTGATCTTTCTCAAAGGAATATTGGCAGAGTTTATCGAGCAATGGAGTTTGAGGATTTTGAGTGATTAGCTTGCTTAAGCATGAGTGAAAACTTAAGCTTTTTTAAGTTATATATGGCGGAAATTAGTTGAACACTATAGCAAGTTAGTATCTCTGTAATACATTAAATAATACTTTCACAATGAACCTTCAGTCCCTCCCAAAATTTATTATTTTATTAATTCTTTACAGTTTCACACTAGGACTTATTGTATATTTGCTTTATTTTAAAATATTTGATTATACAAGTTTCAATGGAGAAAGAATAATTCCTTTCGGATTCAAGAACGAAACACTCATTCTAATAAATGTTGGGCTTTTATTTTTGTTTTTGACAAAACGTTTCCTTCTGTCATTTCTCTTAACTATATCAATCTACACTGGTTTTATACTAATTAACCTGGAAAAAATTCATTACTTTAACAGCACTTTCGTCATTCAGGATATTCTCTATGTGAATCAGTTAATGATGATATGGTCATTATTTCAGCCATATTTAATTGTTGTTTTCTCTGTAATTCTTTTTGTTATTGGTCTAATTATTCTGTTTGTTAAGTATGAAAACCCTGATAAATATATTAAACAAAGCGGCCTTATACAAAAGACACTAACATTTGCAATGGTCTTTATTATCAGCATTAAGGCATCAGGTTTGGATGAATCCATGATTTCTTTGGCATCAAAAGAAGGGGGTAGGTCCCATTTAGTATCCTCTTCTGAAAAATTTGGCTTGTTAACTACATTTGTGAGAAATGCAATTCGTATTTCACAAAACAATGAGCCTGAAAACTATACTTTAGCCGAAATAGAAAAAATATACAGAGAAAAAGTTCAGTCAAATCAGGAAAAGCATCCCGAACCAGATTCTGAAGAAAAGGTTAATTTAGTCATTTATCTCATAGAATCGTTTATAGATCCGGACATGTTGGGAATAAAGTCGACAAAAGATCCAATTCCCTTTTTTCATGAGTTACAAAAACATCATATTAGTGGTTTTGCATTTTCACCAGAAATTGGGGGGCGATCTGCAAATGCTGAATTTGAAATTCTCACAGGATTTTATAAAAACTTTTTTTCTGACTCTTCTATTCCGTTTATTGATATACCATACAGACAAATTCCTAGTATTGCACAAGAATTAAGGGATGAAAATTATTATACTAAGGTCATTCAGACTGTTAGTTTGGGCTACTTCAATTACAGACAAGCATATAGTATGTTGGGTTTTGAGGAGATAAATAGTATTTCAGGAGCAAAAGGAGTTATACTGGATTCAGCGAATCGATTTCCATCCGATTTGAGTCTTGTTGATAAAATAATTAAATCAAGTGAAGGAAAGAGCCCTTTTTTCATCTATACATTTCCAAACTCAACCCATGGCCCATGGGATTATGATGCTTTTAAAGCCAGTGATATAAATTTGACATCAGAAATGTCAATTACTAGTGCTGATGGAAAAATACAATTAAGAAACTACTTAAATGCTTTGAATCAATCTGATATTGCTTTAAAAAAATTAATCACTCATTTTGATAATGGAAAGGAAAAGACTGTGATACTTGTTCTTGGTGATCATCAACCAGGAATGCCTGAAGTCAGAGAACAGTTTTTGTTTCGAAAATATCCTAATTTATTCAAAAGTACAAATAGAAAATTATTGAAAAAAGAATTCAATGAATTTTTTAAAGGACACCCTTTGGAGACCTATCAAAATATGCATATTACACCTTATATCATATGGTCAAATTTTGAAATTAATGAAACAGTTCCTCAAACCCTAGGGATGAATGAGCTCGCTATCAATTTATTTGAAATTATTAAGCATCAACCAAAGTCTGGTTTTTATCGCTTTTTAAAATATTTTTTTCAAAATAGTGAATACACAGATCTTATTAAATTCACATTATTAGACGGAGA
>JAGRJP010000134.1 GCA_020442665.1 Lysobacterales bacterium | reverse complement strand
CAAGTTGAAGTTTGTGGTTGGGTCGATAAACGCCGTGATCACGGTGGTGTGATTTTTATTGATTTACGCGATCACAGCGGAATTTTACAGGTTGTTGTTGAGCCGGATAATGCTGAAGCTTTTCAGATTGCTGAAGATGCGAGATATGAATATTGTCTGCATGTAAAAGGTCAGGTTCGCAATCGTCCTGAAGGTCAGGATAATCCAAATCTGAAATCAGGTAAAGTTGAGGTTGTGGTTGATAAATACGAAGTATTAAACAAGTCCAAACCATTACCATTTATGTTGGATGAAGAAGTTGGTGAAGCGATTCGATTGAAATATCGCTATTTGGATATGCGTCGTCCTCAAATGCAAAAAAACATCCGTTTGCGTAACAAACTGACAAGAAGTTTGAGAAATTATCTCGATAGTAAGGACTTTCTTGATATTGAAACCCCTATTCTCACCAAAGCAACTCCTGAAGGAGCGCGTGACTTTTTAGTGCCTTCGCGTGTTCAACAAGCTAAATTTTATGCTTTGCCACAATCGCCACAATTGTTTAAGCAGTTATTGATGATGTCAGGAATGGACAGATATTATCAAATCGCCCGTTGCTTTCGTGATGAAGATTTGCGTGCCGATCGTCAGCCTGAATTCACACAACTTGATATTGAAATGGCATTTGTTGACCAAAAAGATGTTCAGGATTTAGCTGAAAACATGGTTCGTGATGCTTATAAAAATGTTCTGGATGTGGATTTACCAAATCCTTTTCCTCGCATGACTTATGACGATGCGATGAATTTATATGGCTCAGACAAACCCGATTTGCGTATTGATTTGCAATTGGTTGATGTCGCAGAAGCAGTTAAAAATGTTGAGTTTAAAGTCTTTTCCAGTCCGGCAAATGATGAAAACGGTCGTGTTTGTGTGTTGAAAATTCCACAAGGCGGAACTCAAATGAGCCGTAAGCAGATTGATGATTATGACCCTTATGTTCGCCGTTATGGAGCTAAAGGTTTGGCGTGGGTTAAAGTCAATGAAAAAGAAAAAGGTCGTGATGGTCTGCAATCTCCGATTGTGAAATTTCTTGATGATGATGCCATCAATGCAATCTTACAGAAAACTCAAGCTGAAAATGGCGACATTCTATTTTTTGGTGCCGGTGATTACAGCACGGTTTCCCAATATATGGGTGAATTAAGACTGAAAGTTGGTAAAGATTTAGGATTAGTTAAAGAAGGTTGGCAACCACTTTGGGTTGTTGATTTTCCAATGTTTGAGTACAATTCTGATGAAAAACGCTGGGATGCTTTACATCATCCTTTCACGGCTCCAACTTGTGATGAACAAACTCTTAGAGACAACCCAGGAAAAGCTATTTCCAAGGGTTATGACGTCGTTATGAATGGGGTTGAGCTTGGTGGCGGTTCAATTCGTATTCACAATCAGGATATTCAATCAGCTGTTTTTGATTTGCTAGGTATTACTAAAGATGATGCGGAAGTCAAGTTCGGATTCCTGTTGGAGGCTTTGAATTACGGTTGTCCTCCACATGGCGGTATTGCATTGGGGTTGGATCGAATGGCGGCTTTGATGTGCGGGGTTGAATCGATTCGTGATGTGATTGCATTTCCAAAAACTTCATCTGCAAGTTGTAGCTTAACCTCTGCTCCTTCGGAAATTCCTGCGGTACAACTGGAGGAAGTTCATGTTCAGGCAATATATCCTGAAGTTGAGGAAGAATAACGCAGTTAAGTGATAAATACCGAACAACATGCTGTCGTTTTGGTTCACGGACTTTGGATGAGTCGCTGGACATTTTTTTCGATTGCCCGTTCGTTGGAAGATCAAGGCTACAAAGTTTACCGCTTTGGCTGGAAAACCAGCACCCGACCATTTAGTTTTAACATGTTGAAATTACAATCCTTTGTGAATTCAGTTTCTGAAAAAACAGTGCATTTAGTGGTTCACTCCATGGGTGGAATTCTCTCAATGAGAACATTGCCAAATATTCGCAAACAAGGAAAATTAGTTATGCTTGGGTCCCCAATCAATGGTTCACAGGCTGCAAAAGCGATGTCAAAGAAAAGGTGGAGCCACTGGATGCTAAAACATGCCAAAGAGCCTCTTGAAAATGGCGTTGTAAACCCAGAAGTTTTCCGAGATTCCTGCATGATAGCAGGAACATCTAATGGCATTGGCATTGCTAAATTGGTAACAAAACTTCCCGAACCCAACGATGGCACTGTTGCTCTTGTTGAAACCCAAGCTGATTGGATAAACAAACATACAACCGTAAATACCAATCATTTTAGAATGTTGTTTCACAAAGAAGTAAAACAAAATATTGTTGAGTTTCTTCAAAAATATTAAAAACAAAAAAGCCTGAGGTATTAAACTCAGGCTTTTTAATTTTTTTATTTCAAATTAGTTATTTCTGTAAAATCTTGAATAAGAAAAAGCGACTAAAGTCAATGCCAATAGGATCAACCCCCAAAAACTTAGACTTGGAATAACAGGTGGTGGACCCGCAGGACCATAGTAAACAACACCATTCCATACTCTGGGACTGAAAACACCAGAATTAAATGCAATATTATTGGCACTACCAGCTCTTAGTTCTAAAACACCATTATTATAAACCTGATTTGTACCATCACCATTTGTATAAATCCATGAACCATCACCTTCCATAGCAATACCATAAACCTCACCAGGTTGTATGATAAGGCCTCCAACGGCAACTGACGTAGGCGTGTCAACACCTTGAGCCACTACAGAGTTATCTGTTCCAAGTAAAGTCCAACCTGCTGTAGTAGTTTCAAATCCAACATATGTACCTGGCCTTGTCCATACATTAACTGTTGTCTGATTCTCTGTATTAACATCCCAACTGTTAATTACGATTGCTTCACTACCTACATTTTCAAGTTCAAAATAAATACCACCACCAGAGTCACCTCCATTATTAGCAGCAAATAATGTAGACAGATTGTTTGTCCCTAAAATCACTGGCTGTGGTTTATTAGACGGCGCTAACAAATCTGATGTATTATTAGCATCAATAGCTAAAGCATTAAAACTAAATAGAGCAACCAATACTATAGATAGTAAAGAAGTTAAGTTTTTGTTATTTTTTTTCATACCTAATTACCCATTTTAAAAAGTGTGAATTTGATCACATTTTACATATACTTCAATAGTTATACAAAGTTATTTAACAATACTAATTAAATTAGAGTCATTATTTAACTCTAACAGCAAGCAAAGGCATCAATTAATCATATATCCCTCGAAACCTGCCTAATTCTTTCCGCAGGAACTGATAATTGTTTAATTAGATATTCCTTGAAATCTTCGGCATAGTCTTGTTTTTTCAAGGCTTCTTGCATGCAGTATAACCAATCATCTCTTTCTTGTTCTGTCACAACCAAATGTTTGTGTGCCATCGGAATCGAGATTCCACCATATTTCTGGCGATAGACTTTTGGACCTCCCAACCACGCCATTAAAAACAAAGATAATTTGTCCTTTATTACTTCCAGAGATTCTGTGTGCATCGAACGAATCTGCTGTCCTCGCTCCAAAGTTTCCATCTGCTGATAAAACTCATCAACCAATTTACGAATCCCCTGCTCTTCACCGGCAGCTTTGTAAGAAGCATCCAACTCACCATATTTCTGCATAAAAAAAACTCACTAGTTTGACAAATATTATACTTTCTTCTTTGAAGAACCGTTAAAATATGCGGTCAATTATTCAGTTATCAATTTATGTCGGAGTTATTTTTCATATTTATTAGTGCGGTGTTTATCAACAACTTCGTTTTGGTGAAGTTTTTGGGATTATGCCCTTTTATGGGAGTTTCCAATAAATATGAATCCGCTTTGGGTATGGGATTGGCAACAACTTTTGTACTGACTTTATCATCCATTGTCAGTTATTTTATCCATACTTATCTGTTAATTCCGCTTGAAATTGAATACCTCAAAACTCTCAGTTTTATTCTTGTTATTGCTGTAACCGTGCAAGTGACTGAACTTATTTTGCATAAGACATCCCCTTTGCTTTATCAGGTCTTGGGGATATTTTTACCTTTAATCACAACCAACTGTGCTGTTCTCGGCGTCGCATTGCTCAATATTCAGCAACAAAACAATCTAATTGAGTCTGCTGT
>JAGRJP010000133.1 GCA_020442665.1 Lysobacterales bacterium | reverse complement strand
AGTCTGTCAAAATGTGTTCCACTTCCTCAACCTGATGAGTGGTAATGATGATCGTTCTTTCATGATCAAAATAATCATTGAGAAGATTATCGTAAAACTCTTTACGATAAATAATATCCAACCCTAAGGTTGGTTCATCGAGAACCAGAAGTTTGGCTTCAATCGACATAACGATTGCCAGATGCAATTGCACCACCATGCCTTTTGACATCGATTTGACTTTTTGTTTAGATCCTATTTTTGTTTTTTTGAGGAAAGCCTCGGCTTTTGACCTGGAAAATTTTGCATGAGTTTGCTCTACAAAATCAAGCAACTCACAAACTTTAATCCAGTCCGGTAAAACAGCAACATCCGCAATAAAGCAAATGTCTTCCATCAACTGAGCTCTTTGCTTAAAAGGGTTTAACCCCATAATTTGCAAATCACCGTCGTATGATGTCAAGCCAAGTAATGATTTTAATAAAGTGGTTTTCCCCGCACCATTTGGTCCAATCAGACCAACAATTTTCCCCTTTCCGATATTAATGTTTACATTGTCCAGTGCTTTGAATTTACCATAGTTTTTTGATAAACCGACTGCATTGACAATGTCTTGTGATGCAATTGTCATTTATTTTCCCCTGCAACTTCTTTTAAAGATGAAATAAGTGTGTTGATATTTATTCCAAGATTTTTTATTCGTAATTCGATTTGTGGCCATTCCACTTTAAGAAAGTGTTCCTGATCCGATTTCATGAGTTGTTCTCTGGCATTCTCGATAACGAACATCCCAAGTCCGCGTTTCTTTTCAACCAGCCCTTCATCAACTAAATGTTGCCATGCTTTCGACACAGTGATTGGATTGAGTTGGTAGTCCGCAGCAACCTGTCGCACCGATGGCAAAGCTTCGTTTTCTTTTAAGTCACCAATCAAAATCATATTGCGGATTTGATCTCGCAATTGCAAATAGATTGGTTCCTTGTCATTCCACTGAAAGCTCATTAAATTTATCCTTTCAATAAAGTTTTAGGAATTAATAAACGAATGGATTTGCCAATACCAATGGAATCTTCAGTTTTGACTTCAATATTCAAAATGTGTTTTTCCTGAATTTCAGTTTTTGAACTTCCGTAAGCCAAATCTGTTACTCCCCAACAAACTCCCAAAGTCGATAAAATCGAAAGGCTGAAGAAACCGATAACAGTTAATATTTGATTCGCTTGTGTTTTCATAGTTTTCACTTTGTGTGTATTATGGTGTCCTACTTTAGTATAACACTAAAACTATTGCAAGTGTTTTTTAAATAATTTCTTTGATTTTATCGAATTTGTGGTTTAATATATTTTCAACAATTTGTTAATAACGAGGGCAACACTATGAATTTAAAGAAAAAATTTGCATTAAGCAGTTTATTGATGGTTTCATTGTCGGTTTCAGTCAATGCCGCTGACATTGAAGAAGGAGAATCACTCTACCAGGATGATTGTGTCGCCTGTCATGATAGTTCTGTATTCACACGTCCGGCAGAAGAACGTAAAGTGAATGATTTGGAAGCCTTGAAAAAGCAAGTTCATCGTTGTGTGATGATGACTGAACTGGGTTGGTTTGAAGAAGATGAAGCCAATGTCGTTGAATATCTGAACACCAACTATTACAAATTCAAAAAAGAAGAATAGAATACTTTTTAATTATGCATCTCAAACACCGATTTGCGAAATCCAATCGGTGTTTTTTTATGGGCATATCAAATTTAATTGAAATTTAAATACGAAATCCATGAGATTTTTAATAGGGTAGAAAATCTAACTATATTTTGATACTATTAATTACGATTCTATATTCCCGGTTATCAATGAAATGAGAAGAGTTATAACGACTTTAATTATACTTTTTTGTATACAAATTACTTATGCAGACAGTTTTGACAAACACAAACCGGAAGATGTGGATGAAGTGCGTTGGAATTCATTGAAAGCCGCAGTTCAGCAGGCAAAACTATTGCCTGAACCAGCTGTGATTGATCGACAGTTCACTCGATTCGGATATAGTGTTTCTGTTGATGGTGACAGGGCTTTGATTGGAGCTCCGGTTATGGTTAATCGTGGTGTTGTATATGTTTTAGAATTTGCAGCCGGTAGTTGGGTAGAAACTCAAATTTTACAAGCTGATGATAGTGAGGAAGCTGACAACTTTGGTATTGCAGTGAGTCTCAATGGTGACCGGGCTTTGATTGGAGCTTGGGGAGATGATGACAATGGGAATGAATCGGGTTCGGCATATGTTTTTGATTTCTCAGGGGGAGAATGGAGTCAAACAGCTAAAATCACTTCTTCTGATGGAGCGGCGAGTGACCACTTTGGCTCTTCGGTGAGTTTATCCGGCGACCGGGCATTGATTGGGGCATATGGGGATGATGACAATGGAGGCGAGTCGGGTTCAGCTTATATTTTTGATTTTAGCGGTGGAGTTTGGGGTCAAACAACCAAACTCACTGCCAGCGATGGAGTGGTGGACGACCAATTTGGCATTTCGGTGAGTTTATCCGGCGATCGGGTTTTGATTGGAGCTTGGGGAGATGATGACAATGGAGGCCAGTCGGGTTCAGCTTATATCTTTGATTTCACAGGCGGAGTGTGGGGTCAAACAGCCAAACTCACTGCCACTGATGGGGCAGCAAGTGACTTTTTTGGCAACTCGGTGAGTTTATCCGGCGACCGGGCATTGATAGGTGCAATAGGCGATGATGATAATGGAGGCGATTCGGGTTCGGCTTATATTTTTGATCTTAGCGGTGGAGTTTGGGGTCAAACAGCCAAACTCACTGCCGCAGATGGAGCAATAAATGATTTGTTTGGTATTTCGGTGAGTTTATCGGGTGATCGGGCTTTGATTGGAGCTAATAGGGATGATGACAATGGTAGCGAATCGGGTTCGGCTTATATCTTTGATCTTAGCGGTGGAGTATGGAGTCAAACAACTAAACTCACTGCCAGCGATGGGGCGGCGAGCGACCAATTTGGTTTTCCGGTGAGCTTATCCGGTGATCGGATTTTGATAGGTGCTAATCAGGATGATGACAATGGTTTCGATTCGGGTTCCGCTTATATCTTTGATTACTCAGGGGGACTCTGGAGTCAAACAACCAAACTCACGGCCGTTGATGGAGCAGCAGGTGACTCCTTTGGCTTTTCGGTGAGTTTATCAGGTGATCGGGCATTAATTGGGGCATATGGGGATGATGACAATGCCGCCGAATCGGGTTCAGTTTATATTTTTGATTTTGCAGGAGGAGTATGGGCTCAGTCAGTCAAGCTCTCTGCCGCGGATAGAGCTGCGGGTGACAGGTTTGGCTATGCAGTGAGTTTATCCGGTGATCGGGCATTGATAGGAGCTTATTTGGATGATGACAATGGTTCGGGTTCCGGTTCGGCTTATATTTTTGATTTCGCAGGTGGAGTATGGGCTCAAACTGCCAAACTCACAGCTGCTGGTGGAGCACCAGGTGACAACTTTGGCTATGCAGTGAGTTTATTCGGTGACCGTGCTTTAATTGGAGCTTACAGAGATGATGACAATGGTTCGGGTTCCGGTTCGGCTTATGTCTATGATCTCAGCGGTGGAGTATGGAGTCAATCAGCCAAACTCACAGCTACTGATGGAGCAGGGTTTGACAACTTTGGCTCTTCAGTAAGTTTATCGGGTGACCGGGCGTTGGTGGGAGCTTATTTGAATGATGGCAATGCGTCCAACTCGGGTTCGGCTTATGTTTTTGATTTTGCAGGAGGAGTATGGACCCAGACAACCAAACTCACTGCATCTGATGGCGCTGCGGGTGACAGGTTTGGCTCTTCGGTGAGTTTATCCGGTGACCGGGTTTTGATAGGAGCCTACCGTGATGATGAAGATGGTTTTACTGATTCGGGTTCAGCTTATATTTTTGATTTCGCAGGGGGAGTATGGAGTCAAACAACCAAACTCACTGCTACTGATGGAGCAGCGAGTGACAACTTTGGCTATTCGCTGAGTTTATCCGGTGACCGTGCTTTAATTGGGGCTTATTTGGATGATGACCATGGTAACGATTCAGGTTCAGTTTATCTCTTTGATTTCGAGGGAGGAGTTTGGAGTCAAACATCCAAAATCACTGCTGCAGATGGTGCAATGGATGACAACTTTGGCTCTTCGGTGAGTTTCTCAGGCAATCGTGCATTGATTGGGGCTCATTTAGATGATGACCATGGTTCAAACTCGGGTTCGGCTTATGTGTTTAATGTACCTTTGCAATATGATGTGAATATCTCAGTCTCCGGACTCGCAGCAACCAATACTGTCAGTTTCAGTAATGGGGGAGATTTATTGGATATCTCTGCTGATGGGACTCAAACTATTTCTACTTTGGATGATGGTTCTGCTTTTGATGTCGATATAACAACTCAACCGGATACACCCAATCAGGTTTGTAGCTTTGATAATTCTGACAGTGGCACTCTGAATGGTGATGATTACACCGTCAATGTCACTTGTGTGACCACACAGTATGATGTGAATATCTCAGTCTCCGGCCTGGCAGCAACCAATACAGTCAGTTTCAGTAATGGGGGAGATTTATTGGATATCTCTGCTGATGGGACTCAAACTATTTCTACTTTGGATGATGGTTCTGCCTTTGATGTGGATATAACAGCTCAACCGAATTCTCCTGATCAAGTCTGTAGCTTTGTTAATGCGGACAGTGGCACTCTAACTGGTGATAATTACACTGTTAATGTCACTTGTGTGACCACACAATATGATGTGAATATCTCAGTCTCCGGACTGGCTGCAACCAATACTGTCAGTTTCAATAATGGTATAGACACTTTGGATTTCACAACCGATGGCACGCAAACTATTTCTACTTTGGATGATGGTACGGCTTATGATGTGGATATAACATCAGCTCAGCCTGTTTCACCGAATCAAACCTGTGGCTTTACAAATGCCGATAGTGGTACTCTTGCCGGTTCAGATGTGACTGTGACTGTTGAATGTATTACTGAACAGTATGTCATTGGTGGTAGCTTATCCGGTCTGGCATCGGGTAATAGTGTGGCTTTGCAAAATAACGGTGGTGATAATTTGATTGTTTCCAGTGACGGAGCTTTTGTTTTCAGCACGCCAATTGATGACTTGACGACATATTCTGTATCGGTTTTAACTCACCCAACCACTCCGAATCAAACTTGTGAAGTGGATTTTGGATCGGGTACTGTGAATGGAGATGATATTGATACTGTTGTGGTGACCTGTTCGGTTAATAATTACTTTATCGGCGGAACCACCACTGGTTTATTCAGAGGTAACAGTATTTTACTGAGAAATGATAATTCATTTAAATTGGTAACAGTTAATGGTGCTTATATTTTCAAAACGCCACTGCCGGATGCAACCGGTTATGCCGTTTCAATCTTCCAGCAACCACAATCACCATTACAACCGTGCACATTACAAAACCCGACAGGTATCATTGCCGGTGATGATGTAATTGATATTGATGTGAGTTGTGAATTTGGTGATGACTTGATATATCGGCATAGCTTTGAGGATGAACCGGCGAATTTATAAACAATTTACATTTCGCACAATGATGTTTAATATATTTGCCAAATGATGACAAAAATCAGCTGGTTTGAAGAAGATGAAGCCAATGTCGTTGAATATCTGAACACTAACCACTGCAAATTCAAAAAATAAGAATAGAACATTTTTTAATTAAGCATCTCAAAACACCAGTTTGTGAAATACACTCGGTGTTTTTGTTTGTTGCTTAAAAAACTCACTTTTCTACGAAAGTTAATCTCTATAAAAATAGCCCCAATGTCCATAGAAAATATGTTAAAATCATAGGGATTTTCACTTTATGAAATGTCAATATTTTTTAAATCCAATTTAGGGGACAATTTAATGAATAACAAAATAAAAAGATTTCGTCCTGCGAATCTGATTCAAAGCGGAATTTTAATCAGTGCTATGGGACTTTCGTTTTCAAGCGGTGTTCTGGCAGGAGATGCAGTACCAATAAACGGTTTGATGAACCCGGCTGAGGTGATGTATCCAGAGACATCAATTCCTACCATTAAAACATCATCACTGGCTGATATGGCTTTTATGAATGGCTATCAGCATGCAAAAGACAGATTGTTTCAGATGGACTATACCAGAAGACTGGCAAATGGTACGGTGGCTGAACTAGTCGGTTCAGCAGGTTTATCGGCAGATATTCAGTTAAGAACAATTGGTTTTTCCAGAGCTGCTATCAGAAGTTACATGGAAGCATCGGAAGAAATGAAAGTAATACTTCGTTCTTATGCTAATGGTGTGAATGCATGGTTGGCTGAAAATCCATTGCCTATTGAATACGCAGGTCTGGAACTCACATCTGTCGAACGCTGGTCACCATTAGATTCTTTGGCAATTGTCAAACTATTGGCTTTTGATTTATCCAATGACTTACAAGAAATCGACTGGACCATTGCCTTAGGTACATTTCAACAAGTTGGTGCGTTAGCCGGTTTTGATGGTACGGCTTTGTTTTTGGAAGATTTATATCGTTCAGCCCCACCGGATGACCGTGTGACTGTTCCTGGGTTTTTAGAGTCGATTGGCGGAGCGATTTTGTCCGGTAACAAAAAGATGGATACTAAGAATTTCACACAGTATTCTGAAACTGACATCAATCTGGCAAAGCAGATTTTCAACACCTGGACGAATGACAATCATTTGAAAAAACTGAAAAATGATGGCACCTTTGATAAAGGCTCGAATGTCTGGGCGGTTTCTGGTTCAAATACAGAAAGTGGTTATCCTTTGGTTGCAAATGATCCGCACTTAAGCCTCAATTATCCGTCTGTTTTTTACCCGATTCATTTGTATGCTGAAGGTGAATTTAATGCTGCCGGTGTTGGTTTCCCGGGTGCTCCTGCGATTGCACAAGGTTGTAATCAGTATTTGTGTTGGGGAAGCACTGTTCATCCGGTTGATGAAACCGATTTTTACTTTGAAGATATTAAAACCAATATTTTCGGCTTACCGACTCATACTGTTTATCAAGGTCAGGAAGAACCTATTGAGTGGATTTTTCAGGTCTATTATGCCAACCAGATCGGTGATGGTGTGATGGACAATGTTGAAGACCAGCACATTGGTTATGATGCCGGTGGAATTACATTCGTTGTTCCACGAAGAAGCAATGGTCCGATTCTGAGTATTGATTCAGAAAACAATCGTGCAGTTTCCATGCAATTTACCGGGTTTGAGGCGACTCATGAACTGGAAGCCTTTTTAGACATGGCAAGAGCCCGTGATATTCATGAGTTCCGTGATGCCACAACTAAATTTGATGTTGGTTCGCAGAACTTTGGTGTAGCGGATATTTATGGAAATATTGCTTATTATACCGGTGCAGAAGTTCCAATTCGTGAAGATTTACAAACGCTAATGTCACCTGATGGAGCTCCACCAATGTTTATCCGTGATGGATCAGGAAATCGTATGAATGAATGGTTGGCTGTTGATAACCCGCAACCGAATCAAGCATCAAAATATGAAATTATTCCTGAAGCGGAAATGCCTCATTGGGAAAACCCAGAAAGAGGTTGGTTTGGTAATGCAAACAATGATCCAATCGGGGTTTCACTGGATAACAATGTTTTGAACCAACTGCGTCCGGGTGGTGGTTTGTATTACATCTCTCAGGGCGGTTATTCAACCTATCGTATGGGTCGTTTGGATCGTTTGATGGAAAATGCCATGGCTGATGGTGGCAAGGTTGATTCATTTGACATGAAAATGTGGCAAGCAAATAATCAATCTATGGATGCAGAGTTAATTGTTCCACATATCTTGAATGCGTTTAATAATGCGAGCAGTAGTGGTGCGTGGCCGGGAATCCAACAGTTCTTAGCTGACCCAAGAGTTTTATCCAGTATCGAAAAACTAAGCATGTGGGATTATTCAATGCCGACCGGTTTGGCAGAAGGTTATGATCCTTTTGAAAATCCTTTTGCTTTGAGCGAACCAAGTGAAACTGAAATCAATAATTCAGTTGCAGCAACAATTTATTCTGCATGGCGTTCAATGGCTGTACAAAATACCATTGATGCAACGATTAAAGGATATGATGCTGCAATTGGGCAGGATGTGCTTGCTCCACAATTACCGGGCAGCAAATATGCTTTTAACGGATTTAAGAACTTACTCGATAACTTTGA
>JAGRJP010000132.1 GCA_020442665.1 Lysobacterales bacterium | reverse complement strand
TGTAACATGTCAACGATATTGGGATGCGAAAATTTCGAAAGAATCTGTTGTTCGTTGATAAAATGACTGAGAAGTTCCTGTTGATTGCTTCTGGGTGCAAACACTTTAATGGCAACCAACTTTTGCGGTGTCCCTTTTAAGCGTTTCGCTTTAAATACCTGTGACATTCCACCATGTCCAAGTTGTTCCAGTAATTCATATTCATCCAGTTTGTCGCCCGGTTTCATGACATTTTGAAACTGAGAAGGTATTGCTTTGAGTATTTTGTCTTCAAAAAATCGGGAAGCGTGTTCGGCTGAGTTAATCAGCACAAGCACAGCTTCTCTGACTTCTTCGGTAAGGTTTTGCTGTTCTCGCAACTGCTCCATTGCTTCAGTCACCGGCAAATCCGAAAGTCTTGCAAATATTTCGCTAGCTCTCTGCCAAATAACAGTTTCGTTGCTCATATTGGCGGATTTTGACTGGCTAGTGCCATTAACAGAGCAGTTGCCTGTTTCCATATTCGCATGATTTGGCGTTCGGATAACTCCATAATCTCAGCGATTTCTGAAAAAGTGAAATTAAAAATGAGCTTGTATTCCAGAATTTCACTAAACTGTTTGTTAATCCTTTCAACTTTATTGAGCTGAATATCAATGTCAATCCATTTCAAATTCACATCCTGATCACCGACCACAATACTGATATTATCTTCAACGGCAATATGCTTGTTTTTATCACTGGATTTAGTGCGAATGGTGTCAATCAGCATCAGTCTCATGCTTTTTGCCAGATAATTGAGAAAATGCCTTTTGTTTGATAAATTAATATCGTTTTGACGAGCTAATTTAATGTAACACTCATTGGCAATCACTGTTGGAGTGAGTGTTTCTCCGGTATTAAGTTGATTGATTTGGTTGTAGGCAATTTTTTTGATTTCATCATACAAAAGCGAATAAATATCGTCCAGTAAGTCTTTTTCCCCCTGACCTAATTTTTTCAACAAGACTGTAATCTGAGTTTCTGCCATTGGCTTTAAGATGAAATTTGTTTCATTCTATCACAGCGAAAAAAAATAACTTAGATAGTCTGAGACGAAATAATTATTATTTTTGCCATTTACTTGAGGATTTATGTAAAATGATTTCTTTTAAATCTGAAAATTTATGATTGGACAAATCAAAGGGCAGTTGATTAGGAAAGACCCGCCGATAATGGTTGTGGATGCCGGAGGTGTGGGTTATGAAATTGAAGCACCGGTTCGGGTGTTTTTTGAATTGCCTGAAATTAACTCGGAAGTCACAATCATAACACATCTTCTGGTGCGTGAAGACGCACAAATTTTATATGGTTTTAACAACTATCAGCAGAGAGAATTATTCAGGAAATTGCTCAAAGTCAATGGCGTTGGTGCGAAATCCGCTTTGGCAATTTTATCCACTTTTTCAACGGCTGAGTTTGCCGGATTGATTCAGTCTCAGGATGTTGTAGCAATTACCAAAATTCCCGGAGTCGGTAAAAAAACAGCCGAACGATTGATTGTGGAAATGCGTGATAAATTAGGTGATTTTAGCGGTGATATTTCATTAGTCGGTTCACAAACAGCATCGGTTGCTAATCTAGGTTCAATGCCTGCAACCGCACAATCCGAAGCGTTAATTGCTTTGCAATCATTGGGTTTTAAACCTCAGGAAGTGAATATGCTGATCAAAAATGTTGCCAAAGACGGCATGTCAGCGGAAGAAATTATCAGGCTTTGTTTACAACATAAAGGAGCGAGCTAATGGAAGACAGATTGATTTCAGGTCAAAAAGAAAGCGATCAGGAAAGCCTGATTGAAGCCAGTATTCGTCCTCAAAAACTCAAAGAATATCTTGGACAGCAACCGGTTAAAGAGCAAATGGAACTGTTCATCGAAGCGGCTCGCAGACGCAGCGAAGCTCTTGATCATGTTTTGATCTTTGGCCCTCCGGGTTTAGGGAAAACCACTCTCGCCAATGTTATCGCCAATGAATTGAGCGTGTCTTTACGACAAACATCGGGTCCGGTAATTGAAAAAGCTGGTGATTTAGCAGCATTATTAACCAATTTACAACCGCATGATGTGTTGTTTATTGATGAAATTCATCGCTTATCTCCTAATGTCGAGGAAATTCTCTATCCGGCGATGGAAGATTTTCAAATTGACATCATGATAGGTGAGGGTCCGGCTGCTCGTTCGATAAAACTGGATTTGCCACCGTTTACACTGGTGGGAGCGACCACCAGAGCAGGGCTTTTGACTTCACCACTGAGAGATCGTTTTGGCATTGTGCAAAGGCTGGAATTCTATAATGTTCAGGAACTCACACATATCGTTTCTCGCTCGGCTCATATTCTGGGAATTCAGGCAGATAACGAAGGTTGTGTTGAAATCGCCAGAAGAGCTCGTGGCACACCACGAATTGCCAATCGCCTGTTACGCCGTGTGCGTGATTATGCCGAAGTCAAAGGCGGAGGAATTATCACCGAAGAAATCGCACACAATGCTCTTACCATGTTGCAAGTTGATAAAAGCGGACTGGATGAAATGGACAGACGTTTTTTGCAAGCTTTGGTTGAACAATTCGACGGCGGACCGGTCGGAGTCAATTCACTGGCAGCATCATTGAGCGAAGAACGCGGAACCATCGAAGATGTCGTTGAACCTTATCTGATTCAACAAGGCTTTGTTATGCGCACCAATCGAGGTCGCCAAGCCACCAAAAAAACCTGGCAATGGCTCGGCCTCAAACCCCAACAAGCTATGATTGGTGATATGTTTGAGGAGTAGGGTGTAACTCACCATGAAGTGCTTGAAGGGCATGAAGTTTGAAATTACGACGACTTTACGAGATCTTTAGCATTTGCTCAGGATGACAAAAAAATCTCTTACGGTCGTCGAAGCTTTTATTTAATAAGCTGGATACAGTCTGAGGTAGACTTGGAGTTTATCTGTTAAATAATTCTTTGGTTAAAAATATATGTTGTTCAATCATTTAAAGAGATTAGGGTTAGAGTTATTTACTAAGCTTATTCTGTCATTTATCATATTTTCTCCAATTATTATTCCTGAAAGAAAAGAATTTTCACTTTCGTTGCTCTGCTCAGGAGTCTTTCTTTGGGAGCTTACAATTATCTTTGAAAAAGTGTATGTCTCAGGTTTCGGATTTAGCGGAGCAAGTAATGATTAATATATTTTGTAAAATTAAACTACTGTTTATTGGATGTTTAATAGTCTTTAATATTAGTGCTCATGAGTATTTATCGGCTGAGGAAAGGATAGTTCTAGAAAAAAGAGGGTTAAGTGGCGATGCTATCAGCTCAACTCAGTTAGCCCAGTATTATACTTTTGTAGAATATAACCATGAAAAAAAGCAATTTTGGAATGATATTTCGATTCAGAATGGTAGTCTTTATGCAATGCATGTTTATGCTTCTGGGGAAACTTTCATACTACGAGATAATAAAGAGAAAGCAAAAAGATACCTGCAACTGCTCTCAAGTATTGGGGTTCTTATTAGTAAAGTTTTTTTAATTGATTTATGTGAAAAATCAAATGATTGTAGCTATTCAAAATTTTATTCATTGGTTGATTTAAGTATTAGAGATCCAAGTGAATATAATATGAGGTTATTTTGTTATTCTTTTGAGAATATAAAGGTACTAACAAAAGAAGAACTTACTTTAATTCTAGCAATTTATCAGAATATCAGTTCTAAAAATAGTATAAACTTTTTATGTAAAGAAGAGATTAATTCAGAAACTGCTTTGAAATATATAAAAGAAAACCATAACACAAAACTTTTAGTAAATATATCTAAATGGCTGGAATATATTCGACAAAATCCATTTGCTAATACTGATGAGCAAGAAGATTATTTGTCAAATCTATAAAGTAATATGAAACCAGCATGAAACAGACGGATGAGAATAAATTTTTTAACTCATTGATATTTAATAATTAAATTCTTTTCAAATTTTAGCTTTTCAGAAAAAAGAGAAAATTCTTAGTTTCTCATATCCGCAACAAATCAAAGATAATCAACAAATCCTTCATGAACTTTAGATTAAAAAACTAAATTTGAGATCTTTCGACTTCACTGCGTTACGCTCAAGATGACAGCAGTGTGGAAATTTAATAATTGGCACTAGAATCCCTATCAGAGTCGGGAATGACGTAATCCCCCTTTACTCTCACCGAGGTATTTCAGAAAATTTGGGAATACGTTTGCTTATGTCTGAATGTCGCTTGCGACATGAGTTTCAAGCAAACGCCAAATTTGAGGAAATATTGAGGGTAACCGCAGGTTGAGAGTTCGGGGCGTGCTTTCTTTTGGTTACTTTGCTTTACACGAGTAAAGAAAAGTGACAATAGGTCACAATGGCGGGTCAATTTTATTACCAACCGATGTATTCAGCCTAAACCACCCTGCTATGGAATATCTATCCCGATTTGCAGGTAAAACTTCGTGTGGAAATTCTTCACTGAGGAATATTGCCAGTGTTCCCATTAGTGGTATGACTTTAATTCCTTCCATATCTGACTCGTTTTGATAAAGAACCAACTCTCCACCATCTTCATTGCACCAACCGGGATTGAGATAGGCTACGAGTGACAAAATCCGATTGGCTTCACCTTTAAAAGCATCGTAGTGCCTTTTGTAATAATTTCCGGGGCGGTAATGGGCAAAGTGGCTTTCAAATGAGAACAGCCCCAGAAAAAGCCTTCGGTTAAGGTGTCTTTTGAGTTCATTAGTCCAATTCAGCCAATTTTTCCCGGCGTGTGATTCACCGTTAATCCAACAGATTTCATCGGTTCTGACGAATTTATTTTTATGAAAATCATCACCGCGCCCAATACCTGCGCGGGTGTATTTTTCATCATCAAGTTCCTGTTGATGTTGGTAAAGTGGAAGTGCTATTTCGTCCGGTAGAGCCGCCGGGCAAATCGAGTATCCTTGATTGAGCAAATCATCAGCTATGCGTGCGAAAAGACTGTCATCTACAGTGTTATCACTGCCAGGAAAGAGCAGAGGTGTGGCATTCATTAATTTCTTTCAAATAACTGAAGAATAAAGCGATATGATACTCTTTTGTTATTGGAAAGATATAAAAAACATCTTTTCACTCAGTTTTTCAATAAGTAACAGAATTATTGGAAATGCGACACCCATCTTTGAAAGCATATAAAAAAAAGCTAACTCTATAAAATCACAGTACCATCCGTGTTGTTTTCAAGAAGTTTCTTCTCTTGATATTCCAGCTTTCGTACTTCTTTCTGATATTGATAGTGCATTTCAGCTTGTTCCATAATATCTTTTTCTTGTAACAAAGCCACTTGCATTTTTCGATACATTTTCA
>JAGRJP010000131.1 GCA_020442665.1 Lysobacterales bacterium | reverse complement strand
ACTTGCATTTTTCGATACATTTTCAGGGAGTAGAAACTGAAAGGGCTGAAAAACAGTTTAATAATAACCGGCATGAGCTCAATAGCAATAAAAAAGATTTTCAGCATATAACTAAACATGGTTGCCACAACACCATATTCAGGGTCGTTGTGAATTTTTTGTAAAGCCAGATAGCGTGTTAATACGCCTGTTTTTCGTTCAAAGAAAAGACCTTCTTGCTGTAATGTAATGCGAAAATCATCCAGTTTTTGTTGTTTTTGGTCGATTTGAGTGTCGAGAAGTTGTTGTGTTGCAATTAAATCACTATCCAGTTTGATAAGTAGTACATCATTATTACTGTAATTGGTTTCTTTATCAGCCAGAGTATTGCTCATCATTTGAAATTCATTCAGCTTTTCCGTCGCGGTTACAATTTCAGCATCCAATTTGTTGAGTTTGTCTTTTGTATCTGTAATTTCTGCCTCAATAATTGGAATCATCTCTTTAAGTTCGGTGTATGTTTTAACCGCTCTTTTATATTTTGGACCTTCAGTCGGCGGACGACCATCTTGTCCGGTGCGCTCAAGAATCGCTTCATTAAACCAGTACTGATAATCTTTGCGGGTTTTTGACAAATTGCCGTTGAGAGTGGCTAGTTCGTTGATTAAAACCTTTTGTGAGTTTTGCAATTCTTCCAATGTCACCTGATGATGATCAATGCTGTTGGAAATGGTTTCAGAATCATAAGCTTTCTCAGCATTTCTGTATTTTTCTTGCTCGATTTTGATGGTTGTAATTTGACTTTGAATCTCTTTGATTTTATCCTCACTCAGAGCTACGGAAGTGTCCAGCTCGTTTTCATAAGCTGCCATTCGAGCGAAGTATTCCTTGTTGTTTTCAACCACATCTTTTTGAATCTGTTCATCAATGGCGTTGGCTTGCAGAGAAATTTCTGCCAAAGTTGCGAGACCAATGGCAATAATCAACGAATAAAGAATCCGAGGAATCAGACCAAACATTTTTCGTAACGGAAAACCACCACGAAAAGGGTTCTTCAATGCCCAATCTGAGCCAATAATAGCCTGATCCAGAAAAAATAAAGTCAAGGCAAAGACAAGTCCTGAAATCACCGCAGCGGTCATTCCCAGAAAGAGTGAAACACCGTAGGTGAAAAGCAAAAAAGTAAATGCAAAAGTGACTACCTGCCGAAACACCATTGCATAAGCCAGCATACGGTCGTATTTGCCACTCTCAGCCAAAACATCCGTATCGGTGAGTGATAAAAATGCAATTATTTTAAAAAAACGCGAGTTTTTTGGAGTTTCGGAAGAATTCATGCCAGCCTCTTTTTATAAATATCTTATGAATTAAACTTGCGACAGTTATTCGTGGCTTTAGTTCCACAGATACCTTTGTACTAAAACGAATCAAACCATAGAAAGTTACAATATTTTATCAACCGAAAGGAATATATTTTTGTTGTTATCAATTTCTGCCTCAAGTAAAATACCGACTGCTTGCCCAGATGGCGGAATTGGTAG
>JAGRJP010000130.1 GCA_020442665.1 Lysobacterales bacterium | reverse complement strand
ATGCTGAATTTAGCAGGGTTTTATTAAATCGAGCTTTATATAACTCAAGGAAATCAATTTGAAATTTACACTCAAAAAAACAGATCAGTCAATCAATAAAGCTAGAAGAGGGCAGTTAGACTTTGAGCGTGGCAGTGTACAAACTCCGTGCTTCATGCCGGTTGGAACTTATGGAACAGTCAAGGGCATGACACCGGATGATGTGAAAGCCATAGGCGCGGAAATTATTCTCGGGAATACCTTTCATCTCATGCTCAGACCCGGAACCGATGTGATTGAAGCACACGGAGACCTGCATGATTTTATGAATTGGGATAAACCTATTTTGACTGACTCGGGTGGTTTTCAGGTATTTTCTTTAGCAAAACGTCGCAAAATTACCGAAGAAGGCGTCACTTTTGCTTCACCGGTTGATGGTTCCAGAGTGTTTATGGGACCCGAGGAATCTATGCAAGTCCAGACTAAATTGGGTTCGGATATTGTCATGATTTTTGATGAATGCACGCCTTATCCTGCGGATGAAAAAACAGCTGCTGAATCAATGAGATTATCACTTCGTTGGGCAAAACGCTCGAAAGATGCTTTTAAGCAAAACAACAACCCCAATGCGTTATTTGGTATTGTTCAAGGAGGAATGTATCCTCATCTTCGTGAAGAATCTGCCAAAGGTTTAAGAGAAATAGACTTTCATGGTTTTGCTATTGGAGGATTATCAGTTGGAGAACCGAAAGATTTACGCGAAAAAGTTTTGAAAGCAACGACTCCATTATTGCCTGATGACAAACCCAGATATCTGATGGGCGTCGGCAAACCAGAAGATATTCTGGAAGCGGTCAAACTTGGTGTAGATATGTTCGACTGTGTCATGCCAACTCGTAATGCTCGTAACGGACATCTTTTTACCTGGAATGGCGTGGTAAAAATCCGCAATCAAAAATATCAATTTGACACGAAGCCACTGGATGAAAATTGTGGATGTTACACTTGTCAAAATTACTCAAAATCCTATCTTCGCCATTTGGATAAGTGTAAAGAGATTTTAGGTTCTCATCTAAATACAATTCATAACTTATTCTTTTATCAGGATTTTATGAAAGCTATTAGAAAAGCCATTGAGGAAGATAATCTTCAGGAGTTTTCTGAATCTTATTATCTGAGAATTCAGAATAGCTGATTGAGAATCTGCAAATACTACTTATTAAATCGGTAATCAGGTATAATTCATTCCGTTTGAATTTATATATCCAAGAGATTACTAATGACTAAAAATGTTTATATCATCGGTGCAAAACGCACGGCTATCGGTTCATTTCAAGGGCAATTTGCAAATACACCGTCTCCCCAATTAGGTTCAGTAGCTATTAAAGCCGCTATGGAACAATCTGGACTGGATACGGTTGATGAAGCATTGATTGGTTGTGTTTTACCAGCCGGATTAGGTCAAGCGCCTGCCAGACAAGTTGTTTTGGGAGCAGGTTTGGATAAATCTGTGACTTGTACTACGGTTAACAAAGTCTGTGGTTCAGGTATGAAAACGGTGATGATGGCTCACGATATTATTAAAGCTGGCTCAGTTGATACAGCAATCGCAGGTGGTATTGAATCCATGACATTAGCTCCTTATCTGCTACCCAATGCACGCAGCGGTTATCGTTTGGGTCATGTACAATCTTTGGATCACATGTTTTATGACGGCTTGCAAAATCCTTATGACAGCAACATGATGGGTGTTTTTGCCGAAACCTGTGCCGACAAGTACAATTTCAGCCGTGAAGAACAAGATGCATTCTCTGCGGAATCGGTTAAACGCTCCATGGCAGCAATGCAATCCGGTGCTTTTGATGAAGAAATTGCCGAAGTTGTGGTGAAAGACCGCAAAGGAGACATTGTTGTAAATCAAGATGAAGAGCCACCTCGTTGCAATCTGGATAAAATTCCAACCCTGCGTCCGGCTTTCCGTCGTGAAAATGGCACAGTCACAGCTGCCAATGCCTCAAAAATATCTGATGGAGCATCTATGATGATTCTGGCATCAGATGAAGTTGTCGAAAAAAACAATCTGCAACCGTTGGCGAAAATCGTTGGACACTCCACTTATGCCCAAGAACCGGAATGGTTCACAACAGCACCGGTTTCAGCGATTCAAAAACTGATGGACAAGTTGAATTGGTCTGTGGAAGATATTGATTTATTTGAAATAAATGAAGCCTTTGCAGTTGTTACAATGGCTGCCATGAAAGAATTAAACATTCCTCATGAAAAAGTCAATGTCCACGGTGGTGCTTGTGCACTAGGACATCCCATTGGAGCCAGCGGCAACCGAATCCTTGTGACATTGCTTTATGCCCTCAAGCAAAAAGGCCTCAAACGCGGCATCGCCAGCCTTTGTATCGGTGGTGGCGAAGCGACAGCAGTTGCCATCGAAATTGTTTGATTTTTTGAATAAAATGTAAGTTTTTAATACGTCATTACCCGGCTTGGCCGGGTAATCTAAAATGAAATTTGACCGAGAGAGAATATGTTTAATCGTCATAAAATAAAACCATTCATAATATTAGCATTAATATTTGTATCATTCTTGGCACTTGCCAATGATTTCGACAAACAAAGACCTGCCGGAGTTGATGATAAACAATGGTCGTCTTTGAAATCGGCTGTGCAGGAAGCGAAGTTGTTGCCAACTCCCGAGGGGATTGGGGGAACTTCCGATAGATTTGGCTATTCTGTTGCATTAGATGGTGAAAGAGCATTAGTAGGAGCTACTGGAATTATTAGTGATATGGGTGCTGTTTTTGTATATGATTTTAATGGCTCAAGTTGGCATCAGACGGCTATTTTACAACCTTCAGATGGTTTGTTGAGATATCAATTTGGGTGTTCTGTTAGTTTATCAGGTAATCATGCTTTAGTTGGATCTTGTTCTAAACATATTGGACATCCTTATGGTTCAGCTTATTTATATGAATTTGATGGTAAAAACTGGACTGAAAGTGCCAAGTTCACTCCAAATGATGGTCCTGATGTAAGTTTTGGTATTTCATTAAGTATATCTGGAAATCATATTGTAATGGTCAAGTTTCTCCGGACACTATTTTAGGCTATTTTCTTTAATTCATTAAATTTCTGGTTTGGGGTCATGTAATCAATTGCCGAATTTAATCTTTTGTAATTGTAAAAGTATATATAACTTTCCACTTCCGATACAACAGCTTCATGATTTATGAACCTCAACTGATTGAGTCTCTCTGTTTTTAAATTCCTGAAAAACCTCTCCATAACAGCATTATCCCAGCAATTTCCTCTTCGGCTCATACTTCTGATAAGTTTGAACTTCTTGCAATACACATCAAACATGTTTGATGTGTATTGCGTGCCCTGATCTGAGTGCAACAGCAAATTTTTAGTATCAGGATTCTTGCGTTGAATTGCGTTTCTCAATGCCGATTTTGCAAGCTCTGTATCAGGCTTCTTCGATAAGGACCAACCAACAATCTCCTTGCTGCACAAATCCAGAATACAAGCCAGGTAGCTCCAGCATTGATGATTGCGAATATAGGTGATGTCTGTCACCCAATGGGTGTTAGCTTTGGATTGATCAAATTCCCTGTTTAATACGTTTTCAATCTTTTTATCACAGACACCGCCATTGGGGTAATAATGCTTCTTACGAGGCCTTATAGCCACAATTTTGGCTTCTTTCATGAGGCTGGCTGTCTTGTGAAGACCAATTTGGATACCTTTATCTTTAAGTTGTTTTTGCATTCGTCTTTTGCCATAGCTGTTTTGACTCTCATTTGCTGTTTGTTTCAAAATAGATAGTATTTTTTTCTTTTCCTCAGCAATTGGTTTTTCTACCACCTGCTCATAATAACTACTGGGACTCATTTCAAAGGCTCTGCATAACTCTCTGGTTGTATAATCAGGATTTGCCATCTTTATCTCCTTTATCAGTTTGCATGTCAATCTTCCGCTATAAAGATGGCCGCGGCCTTTTTTAGAATTTCATTATCCCTTTTGGCGCGCCAGAGTTCTTTTCTCAGTCTTTGAATTTCCTGCTGCTCTGCTGTCATGGCTTTTCCCTCAGGTGTTTTACCTTCAAGCTCTTGGATATACTGACGTTTCCAGCGACCAACAGCGGTTTGGCTTGCTCCTGAAATTTCAATGACCTGCTTAACTGTGTATCCTTCTTCAACCATTAATTTCGCATAATCGCGACGCTGTTTAATGGTGAAGGATGTTCTCTTTCTTTTCTGTTTTGACATTTTTTACCTCAAGTTTCGTGTATTATAAGGCTAAAATGTTGTCCGGTATAATTAGACCATTACATACCGGTTGCACCAATTTTAAGATTTGATATGAATGATAAGCGATTCATTGATGGTGAACGAATTGATGGAACTATTAATGGAACTAATTTAGCCTCAATGGATTGGTCAGATTTTGAACATTTAATTCGGGAGTTGTTTGAAAAAGAGTTTGCGACGAATGGTTCTGAGATAAAAATAACACAGGCAAGTAGGGATGGTGGTGTTGATGCAATAATGTTTGACCCAGATCCGATTAGAGGTGGAAAATATGTAATTCAAGCCAAAAGATATACTAATGTAGTGGGGGTCTCTGCAGTTAGAGATCTATATGGAACATTAATGAATGAAGGAGCAGTTAAAGGTATTTTGGTTACAACTGCAAATTATGGTGCTGATTCTTATGAGTTCGCAAAAGATAAACCAATTACTTTAATCAATGGAAGTAATTTATTGTATATGTTGGAAAAACACGGTTACAAAGCAAAAATTGACATTAAAGAAGCTAAAAATACTTTAAAGGATTAATTATTTATAATTTGTATCAATTTTATCTAATTTTGCTATGCTTTCAGCAAATAGGTCGGGCTTTTTATAAAGCCCAACACAAAACCCGATATTAGGCTTCATTTCATTCAGCACCAACCTACAAAAAATGTTGGCTAAAGCCAACGACCCGTTATCATGATTATTATTCACAGAATCGTTAGGAGATACTTATGACTTCGTGGACTTCGTCCACTTCGCTCAGTATGACGTTGTTCTTTTTAACCCCTTTACATTCCGCTGAGACGCACAAGTAAATTTGGGAATAAGTTCGCAAGTGTTTGAACATTGCTTGCAATGTGAGTTTTTGCGAACGCCAAATTTACTGAGCACCGAAGGTAGCCGCAGGTCTGAATGTCGGGGTGTGTTTTTGCGTTACTTTTATTCGTATCGTCCTGATACTCTCCATCTTCCATGATGGCTTGCGTGAAAAATCTCTCCATGAAATTTTTTTCAAGAGTAAAAGTAACAAAGAAAATAAACCATAGCATAAAAAATCTCTTTACAATAAAATACTTTCTCGCACTTAACTGAATAAAACATCATAGCTAATGAGCAACGGCCTTTTTATCTCAACTTTATCCAATATCAAGCTGATATGAAATTCTACCTACCAAATATGGATTTGCGTGGGGATTTTCCGCCTGTTGATGAAGCATTGTCTGAGCCGAATGGTTTGTTGGCATTTGGTGGAAAACTGAACTCGAAAACATTAATCAAAGCCTATTCAAATGGAATTTTTCCGTGGTTTTCGCAAAATGAACCGATATTGTGGTGGGCTCCCAATCCGCGAATGGTTCTTTTCCCGGATAAATTTCATATTTCCAGAAGTTTCAAACGAGCGATTCGACAAACAAATTATCAGGTTCACTTCAATAGAGATTTTAAAACTGTGATTGATCATTGTTCCAAAACCCGCAAGGATGGACTTGGGACGTGGATTACCAATGAAATGAAAGAAGCCTATTTACAGCTTCATAAAGAGGGCATTGTTCATTGTCTGGAAGTTGATATTGATGGACAATTAGCCGGTGGAATTTACGGTGTGCGTTTGGAAAATATATTTTTCGGCGAATCGATGTTTAGTCTGCAAACCAACGGTTCTAAATTTGCTTTATACGAACTCTGTAAGTATTTATTGAATAACAACATTAAAATTCTGGATTGTCAGGTTTATAGCGAACATCTGGATAGCATGGGAGCCGAATTAATTTCAATGCGAGAGTTTAAGCGGTTTTTACCTCAAGTCAGTGCTAATTCTTTTGATAATTAGGCATAACTTCTCTTCATTAATGTATTATTCATTTATTTCTGTTAAAATTCGCTCCGTTTTTATTTCTGAGGAATTTTATGGCAAAAGAAGACGTAATTGAATTTGAAGGTGTAGTTACAGAAACCCTTCCAAACACGATGTTTCGCGTAGAACTTGAAAATGGTCATATCGTGACGGCGCACATTTCAGGTCGTATGCGTAAAAATTATATTCGTATTTTGACCGGTGATACAGTGACTGTTGAGTTAACTCCTTATGATTTAACGAAGGGTCGTATTACATTTCGTAAGAAATAATCACTTTCCTCCACAGACAAATCCGTCTGTCTTATTATTTGTTATCAGTTATTTTAGGTGCTGAGAAGTTTATTCTTCTTTGGATTTTTCCGTTGCGGTTTTGTTAGGTAACAATTGAGTGTTACTTTTAATGGAGAAACCCAGTTGATTATTGATAACATCAACCAAGACCATTCCACCCTTGCTGAGTTTGCCGAACAGTATTTCATCAATGACAGGTTTCTTGATGTAATTTTCAACCGCACGGTGCATCGGTCTCGCACCCATCGCTTTATCGTATCCTTTAGCAACCAGCCATTTTTTAGCTTGTTCGGATAACTTGAAGTGAATGTCTTTGTCAGACATTTGTGCTTCCAGTTCGATGATGATTTTATCAACAATTTTCAGAACATGTTCTTCGGTTAGTTTCTTAAAATGAATAGTGGCATCTAAACGGTTACGAAATTCCGGTGAAAACAGACGTTTGATAGCAGCCGTGCTATCTGTCGAATGATCTTGTTCAGTGAAACCCATAGATTCTCTGGATTGTTCAGCAGCTCCGGCATTGGTTGTCATAATCAACAACACATTGCGAAAATCAGTTTCCCGACCATTAGAGTCAGTCAAGGTGCCTCTGTCCATCACTTGTAGTAATACGTTAAAAATGTCTGGGTGAGCTTTTTCAATTTCGTCTAATAATACAATGGAGTAGGGGTTTTGATGAACTTTGTCAGTTAATAAGCCGCCATCTTCATGTCCGACATAGCCGGGAGGTGAACCGATTAAGCGCGAAACGCTATGGGCTTCCATGTATTCGGACATGTCAAAGCGCAGAAGTTTCAAACTCAAAACATGAGATAATTGCTTCACAACTTCGGTTTTACCGACACCTGTTGGTCCGGCAAACAAAAGGTTAGAAATCGGCTTGTCCATCTTTGACATACCGGCTCGTGACATTTTGATAGCTGTTGTCAGAGTGTCAATGGCTTCATCTTGTCCAAAAATGACCATTTTCAAATTGCGTTCCAATGATTGAAGCCTTTGAATGTCATCACCGCTCAAATCATTAAGCGGAATTTTTGCCATCGAGGCAACCACTCTGCGAATATCCGATTTATCTATTTTGGTGTTTTGCAAATTATTGATTCGTTGCCATGAACCGGCCTCATCAATGGCATCAATGGCTTTATCGGGTAAAAATTTGTCCGATAAGTGGCGAGACGTTAATTTGACTGCTTCTTCGATAGCAGAAGTTTCATATTTTACGCCGTGAAAATCCTCAAAACGTGATTTTAAACCGGTGAGAATTTCAATCGTTTCTTTAACGCTGGGCTCGCGAATATCGACTTTTTGGAATCTGCGCGATAAGGCTCTGTCTTTATCGAAAACAGTTCTGGCTTCTTGCGCCGTTGTCGCACCAATACAACGCAATTCTCCGGCACTTAAAGCCGGTTTGAGCAAATTGGAAGCATCCATCGTGCCGCCGGAAACTGAGCCTGCTCCGATAATCGTGTGAATTTCATCAATGAACAATATGGAATGAGGAATGCTTTTGACATGTTGAATGACTTTTTTCATACGTTTTTCAAAGTCACCACGATACTTGGTTCCTGCTAGCAAATTGCCTAAATCAAGAGAAAACACAACTGCATCCTGCATCAGTTCCGGAATTTCTTTATCGACAATGCGTTTCGCCAAACCGGCGGCTATTGCAGTTTTACCAACACCGGGTTCACCAACCAATAATGGATTGTTTTTGCTTCTGCGTAGCAGAATCTGAATGGTTCTTTCCAATTCTTTGTGACGACCAATCAGCGGATCAATCTGGCCGGCAAGTGCTTTTTCATTCAAATTGACCAAATATTGTTCAATTTGGTCTTTTTCCTTTTCTGAGTTGCCATCTCTGTCAAAATCTTCATCACCATCTTGTTCATCAATCGACATTAAATCCGAATGAGAAACAAAACTAACAACATCAAAGCGGTCGATACCTTGTTTTGCCAACAGAAAGACTACATAGCTTTCGTTGTCATCAAAAAA
>JAGRJP010000129.1 GCA_020442665.1 Lysobacterales bacterium | reverse complement strand
GCTTTGCCTTTACCATGAGTTTCTATCAAATTGATTAACTGCTGTGAGAATTTTTGATAATCCGGTGTGGAAGTGATGAAGCCGATTTTACTGCAATAAGTCGCGATGGCCTCATTGAGAGTGAGAATTTGATTAGCACGAATGATATAGCGATTAGAAAAGCTATCGACTCCGGCATCCCCTGTGATGATTACAATTTCATCTTTCAGCATCTTTTCCTGATTAGCAAAATAGCTTTCTCGGAAAAAAGTGGTTTCGATTTCAGCTTCCTCATCAGAAATCAAAACCGTCGCTGAGTTTTCGTTTCTGACTCGGACTGAATTTATCAATCCTGCAATTACAACCGGTTTGCCTGAAAATTTACGGTTGCGGTTTTCATCATTATCAGTCGGTGTAATATCTTTTGGTTTTTGTGCCAAAACTGATGAGATGGTTTGTGGAATAATGGCTGACAACCACTCTCTGAGCAAAGAAACTGGATGACAACTCATGAAGTGACCGAGCATATCCCGTTCGTGAAATAGTTTTTGGTTTTCCTCAAAATCATCAATTTCAGGTAACGGGATTGGCATTTCGTTGGTTTGTTTTACCGATGACATGGCAAATAAATCAAACTGGCCAGATTCTTCATCCTGATTTTTCTGCAATGCAGCTTTGATTATACCTTCCATGCCTTGCATCAGTGCCTGCCGATTCGGGTGTAATTCATCAAAAGCACCGCATAAAATCAATGCCTCTAAAGTTCGTTTATTCACTTTGTGCAAATCCACACGCACGCAGAAATCATAAATCGAGGTGAACTCACCTTCTTTCTGCCTTTCCTGCATCAGACTTTCAACAGCACCTTTACCAACACCTTTAATCGCACCCAAGCCATAAACAATAGCGTCTTTTTCCTTGGTTGCTTTGAAATAATAATCCGAATGATTGATGTCGGGTTTTAACACAGGAATTTTCATCGACTTAACGTCTTCAATGATATGAACCACTTTATCGGTGTGATCCATATCCGCCGATAAAACGGATGCCATAAATTCAACCGGATAATGGGCTTTTAGCCAAGCAGTTTGATAAGCGATTAACGCATAAGCCGCCGAGTGAGATTTATTAAAACCATAGCCGGCAAAGGTTTCAATCATACTAAAAATGTATTTGGCTAAGGATTCATCAACATTGTTTTCCACTGCTCCATCGACGAATGTTTTTTCCTGCTTTTTCATCACTTCAGGAATTTTCTTTCCCATGGCTTTCCGCAAAATATCAGCAGCTCCCAATGAATAACCACACAACACCTGAGCAATCCTCATGACCTGTTCCTGATACAGAATCACGCCGTATGTTGGTTTTAGAATTTCCTCAATTTCAGGGTGCATGTAATCCGGCTCTTTGCGACCGTGCTTACATTCAACATAAGTATCAACCATTCCCGAATCCAGCGGTCCGGGACGATACAATGCCACCAACGCAATAATTTCACCGAACGAGTCAGGAACCAATCGCTCAATCAACGCTTTCATACCTCCGGATTCCAACTGGAAAACCGCAGTGGTTTGGCATTTCTTTAACAAATCAAAAGTTTTACTATCATCGAGTGGAATTTTGCTGATATCGACCGGATGCTCATAAGTGGCATTGATAGCTCGAACGGCATTGTCGATAATCGTCAAAGTCCTCAATCCGAGAAAGTCAAACTTTACCAAGCCAATGGTTTCCACATCATCTTTGTCAAATTGACTGAGAATTCCTTCGGAATGATTGTCCTTATAAACCGGACAAAAGTCACTGAGTTTACTGGGAGCAATCACCACTCCACCGGCATGTTTTCCGGTGTTTCGGGTCAAGCCTTCCAATTGCAGTGCCATATCCAACAATTCACCGGCATCTTCGTCAGTTTCCTTGAGCAAACTCAACTCACGGGATTCTTCCAGAGCTTTGGGCAATGTGATTCCCAAATCATTCGGAATCAGCTTGGCAATTCCATCGACCATCGGATAGGGATAACCCAAAACCCGACCAGTGTCACGAACTACGGCTTTGGCACTCATGGTTCCAAAAGTAATAATCTGGCTAACCTGATTCGCACCATAGGTTTTGGTGACATATTCAATCACTTCATCCCGTCTGTCCATGCAAAAATCCACATCAAAGTCAGGCATGGAAACCCTTTCTGGGTTCAAAAACCTTTCGAACAGCAGTTCGTATTTCAAAGGATCTAAATCAGTAATTTTTAGAACAAATGCGACCAAAGATCCGGCTCCCGAACCCCTGCCCGGCCCGACTGGAATTTCATTATTTTTTGACCAGTTGATGAAGTCGGCAACGATCAAAAAATATCCCGGAAAGCCCATTTGCAGAATAATATCGACTTCAAATTTCAATCGAGCGTAGTAATCTTCTTCGCTGAATCCTTCTGCTGTTCCGTTTTTCTGTAAAAATTGTTGTAAACGTTCTTTAGTGATTCTGCGGAAATATTCACCCTCGGTTTCGCCTTCAGGAATTGGGAAAGCCGGAAGATAATATTTACCAAACTCAAATCCAAAATTACAGCGTTTGGCAATTTCAACCGTATTTTGCAGGGCTTGCGGAATATCTTCGAACTTCTTCAGAATTTGCTGAGGGGTTGCCAGAAACTGTTCACGAGTGTAGTTTTTCTCTCTTCGAGGATCAGCGACTATCAAGCCTTGATTGATACAAACCCTGGCTTCGTGAGCATTAAAATCATCCGGTTTGAGAAAGCGGGCATCATTGGTCGCCACTAACGCCACATCATGATGAGCCGCAAGGTAAATGGTCGCTTCATTGTGCCATTTTTCATCTACACGATTGACTCGAGCGATGCTCAAATAATAACGATTGTTAAAAATTCTTTTCCACTTTTCTATCTTTTTAGAAGCCAGTTCAAGTTTTTTCTCAAGAATCAATTGTCCGATATCGCCTCTTTGATTGCAGCTGATGGCAATCAAACCCTCGTGATGATTCGCAATCCACTCCTCCCTGAGCATTGGTCGGTTTTTGTGATAACCATTTTGATGTGCCTGAGCAATCAACTCGCTCAAATTGAGATAACCTTGATGATTCATACACAAAAAGGTCATTGAATACATGTTCTCATGCTCATCCAGAACCAACACTTCTGCACCTAAAATCGGCTTAATACCGACAGCAACCGCTGCTTTGTAGAATTTCACAGCAACAAACATATTATTCAAATCACAAACACCAATAGCCGGTATATTGTTTTGCTGAGCATGAGCGACGATTTGCTTGACCCGGATTGTCGAGTCAACAATGGAAAACTCTGAGTGAATATTGAGATGTATAAAACCGCTGCTCATCAGCTATGAAAAATCCTTGCCTGTTTTTTTTAAAATTTGTGACATGGCATTTTATTCGATAGCAGTTTTTTATGCTATGGTTTATTTTCTTTGTTCCTTTATTGCGCTCCCAATAAAGGAACCAAACAAGGGAGCCCCGACATTCCGACCTGCGGCTACCTTCGGTACTCGGTAAATTTGGCGTTTGCAAAAACTCACATTGCAAGCAATGTTCAAACACTTGCAAACTTGAATCCAAATTTACCTGTGCTCCTCAGCGAAATGTAAGGGGGATTAAAAGGAACTCTGTCATACTGAACGAAGTGAACGAAAGTTCACGAAGTCGTAAGTATCTCAAAAAGCTTGGCTTTTTTCTGAATTTATTCGCACTCGCTCCCATGCTCTGCTTGGGAGTGTTTATTCTTCGGTTCAAAATATGCATTCCCACCCGGAACGTGGGAATGAAATAACCACTCTTGAACTTGATTCATAGTTAATAACCTACTCTTCACCATAGAATATACGAGCCTTAGGCAAATAGTGGATACGAAAATCGTGATACGATTTCGAATAAACTCTAATTATTTTCTCATCACCCCATGACTGAAACGTAACACTGGATACTTCATCAATGCAAACATGAGATATTTTTTCATTATTAATTTCAATTTCAGCACTAACGTAATAACCAGTTGAAGATATTTCATAAGAAAATATTAATTTATTACCCGTATTAAACTGTTTAATATATGAAATAACACCTTCACTAGGATTATGTTTATTGGATAAACCAAATTCTCGTAAAAAAAATTCCAACTCTTCAGGTATGTCTACATCACTCATAATTCATTTTATTTATATCAGTTGCAAAGGGCTTATAATAATTTCAAAAATTTGACACTTTCAACCTCCCCTCTTGAGAGGGGATTGAGGGGTGTGTTCAAATTGCTCAATATACCTCTCAATTTCATCAACTACTCCTAGTAAGTTAGTTAAAACTTCATTGTCTGTATATCTCAGTACAGATAATCCCATATTTTCAAGCTCTTGTTGTTTCTTTATGTCTTTTTCATATGTTTGTTCAAACTGATGCGTATAACCATCCAGCTCTATAACCAAAAGTAAGTCATAGCAGAAGAAATCCACTATAAAATTTAACAATGGCTTTTGTCTATGAAAAGCATAACCGTGGAATTGTTTACCCTTGAGTTGATTCCAAAGTGTAATTTCACTTTTAGTGCTATTATTCCGTAATTTTCGTGCCAATAATTTCAGTTTTGGGTTATATGGGATGATTTTTCGTTTCATTTAGGGATATTAACACACCCCTGCACCCCTCTCAAGAGGGGACTCAAACGGAGTATTAAATCAAAATGCTGAAAAATTTAAAATCTATAAACAAAAAAAGCAGACAAAAATGTCTGCTTTCTTATCAATTTCAAAAATCTATTGAGATGGGTTTAGAATGGCTTCAATTTGGGCTTTAAAAATATGAGTTTGCAAGTGCAAATGATTATTTTTAAAGCGTGAATAGAAGTCTTTATCAACCCATATAAACGATTTTTTAACGTTTGGAGAACTGAACAGCACGTCTCGCTTTGCGTAGACCCACTTTCTTTCTTTCCACTTTTCTGGCATCACGAGTCAAGTATCCTGCATCTCTTAAAGGCTTTCTGTATAACTCATCACTTTCCAGCAATGCTCTTGAGATTCCTAGACGAATCGCACCTGCTTGTCCTGTGTTACCACCGCCAACAACTGTACATTTCACATCCCATTGATTGAGAACTTCCAAAGTTTCCAAAGGTTGTTTCACAACCATGATAGAAGTTCCTCTACCAAAATAGTCGTCGATTGGTTTGTCATTAATCGTGATATTTCCTGAACCCGGAGTCAAAAA
>JAGRJP010000014.1 GCA_020442665.1 Lysobacterales bacterium | reverse complement strand
AACAACCTGAAATAATTAAAAAAAATCTAAGAATTTTCAGTTCTTAAAGCATGTGATAATGAAGCCTCTTAACAACTTGAGGTTTCAAAACCATGTATGAAAATACACAACTAATCAGACCGGCACAAGTCTGTAAAAAACTGGCAATATCATCCACCACTTTATGGAGACTGGTTAAAGCTGAAAAGCTGAAACCTATCAAAATATCACAACGAGCTACCGCTTTTAAACTTGAACATATTGAAAAATATATTCAACAAAGTATGGAGAGAGATAATGCCTAGAAATCAATTTAAAGGCGTAAATTCGCATGAATAGCCAATAAATACAGGTAAAACTTACAAAACCCCGATAGAACACTACCTAGACAATCAAAACAGCCGTAAACACGCTATTTTTGCTAAATGTTTCGATTGCTGTGGTGGCGGATTATCAACCGATGATAATTCAGGAGTTAGGAAAGAAATTAGATTATGTCCGGTGACAGAATGCTCGCTTTGGCATTTTAGACCCTACAAAAACAAAATAGCACGGAAAGTTTCGACCCTTGCCCGTGCTATTGATTCTTTCGATACTCAGGAGAAAAATATTAAATCATGAATGATAAAACTAAATCGCTGGAACTTGATTCTAATAGTTCTCAGCAACAAAGGCAAAGAATAAGAAACCATCTCAATCAATTTGGCAGTTTTACAACCGCTTATGCTAGAGATTATTTAGATATTCCTAGCCCAGCACCCAGAGTTTTTGAACTCAGGCATAATGAAGGTTTAAATATTCAATCAGTCTGGACTACAGATACAACCGCTCAAGGTTATAAACACCGTTTTGTAAATTACATCCTCAAATCTGGGGTTTATAACAAGGGAGTTGCAAACGATGAGTAGAGATTTAATTCATAGCATTTTTGATTTAAGACTTTATCGCCTGAGCGGATTTAGCCATGACTTTGAAATTGAGCAAGATTTAATCAATGGTGATTTACTCAGTCTAAAAACTTCTGATTCCGGTCGTTTGATTACCAATCTTTATAAAGCCGGAGTTTGTCACAGTAGGTTAAAGGCTTTGGATTTGCTCAATCAAAAAAATAAGAAATGAGTATTATCTATGATGATGAACCCCATATCAAAGATGGGGTTTATCAGGTGGTTTATCACTCACACTATTTTACTAATAAATTTGGGCGTAACTTGATAGTGTTACGGTTTCAATTGGCAGAAATGAATGAAGAATATAAATATTCGCTATTTTGTATGTGGAAAAATATTAAACACTTTAGCAAAAAAACTAAAGGTCAAATCCGTTGGAATGTTTCCAAAAGACAGGACTTTGCTTTTATGTGGTTAAAGCTATTTCCAACCCAAAAGAATATCCGCCTTGACAGGCTATCTATCAACCAACTGAAAGGAATGATATTAAAAGCAACCATCAAAGCCAGTAAAAAAGACTTTGAGCAAAATGTCATTCCTGAGCCGTTGAGAGTTTCTAAAATAATAGACTTAAGTTTGCCATGACTGTTTTTTCTCAATCGCTTGTATTTGTTGCTATTGCTTGTTTTCAGGCACTTTGTTTTGTTTGGAGTAATAGAGTAGAGTAGAGTACAGTTGAGAAGAGTAGAATAGAGAAGAGAAGATATAATAAAGAGTAATTTTAAAAAGTGCGATTTTAACCGAATTTAGCCTGATGGTAACAATTGGTAAATGGCTAATGTCAACGTACTAAATACCACCCGGAGACTGATTTAATTTTGGTTTCCGGGTATCATCCAAAATAATAAACCCACACTATAAAAAGGCTCACAAGTTTTATGTTTCCAAAAGTGATATTCTGGGAATGTAAAAATTTATCTGGTCACTCGTTTTTTTAAGCGGTCATTGATTTACTTTTTAATATCCCCGTACCTGAATTTTTTGGCACTATAAAAAAGGGTTTTATCGGCACTATAAAAAATAATTAAGTAACACTATAAAAAAGGCTTTTTGTCGGTCATATAAAAAACAATTACTTGCGACCATAAAAAGAGTTTTTGGACACGTTAAGAAAAGTAATTTTCCGTAGCCATAAAAAAGGAATTTTTGCGGGCATATAAAAAAGCAATTTACTGACTCGATAAAAAGAATTTTTGGACACTATAAAAAAGGGATTTATACAGAGCTTTTTCTTACACTATAAAAAAGGTACTTTACAGCCTTTCCGCTTTCGGAGATTTGTAATCCCGAAACCTTGCTAGATTTATTTTCTCATGGGTTGTTGTTTAAGTTTGGAGGGGGAGGGTTAGAAACCTGATACATACTCACGCTGATTCGTTTGCCTAAAGATATTTTTATATCCACAAAATAAACATTTCAGAATTGAATTTTTATACTCCATAATAGTCATAGATTGCAATGGTGTAATATATAAGTTACAATCACAAAATGATTAAAATTACCAAGTTCATTGATGACAATGGAAAATGTCTGTTTGATGTTTGGTTAAATGGTTTAAGAGATAGCAGGGCAAAGGCTCAAATATTAGTCAGAATTAACCGCTTAAGATTAGGCAATGAAGGACTTTGGCGAGCGGTTGGAAACGGAGTCAGGGAATTAAAAGTTTCAACCGGCAAAGGTTACAGGGTTTATTATGGCTGGACTGGTAAAGAGGTTGTATTGTTGCTATGCGGTGGCGATAAATCAACTCAGGATAAAGATATTCAGACCGCTTTAAAAATTTGGAGTGATTACAATGGGCAAAACAGCTGAGTTTAAAACAAGTGATTATTTACAATCAGAACAAGACAGAGCCGAATATTTGAAAGTGGCTTTGGAAAGTAATGATGATAAATTGATTTTGCTTGCCATGCGTGAAATTATCGACTCTATGGGCGGTATGAGCCAGTTATCACAAGATACCGGTTTGGCTAGGGAAAGTTTATACAGAACCCTAAGTAAAAAGGGAAACCCCAGATTTGATACACTTATCAAACTTCTGGATTATATCGGCTTGGAAATTGATTTTATCCCTAAACATAAAAAAGCGGTGTAATTTATTTCACAGGTCACTTTGTATTTTTGTTGGTACATTTGTTGGTATAAATACAATATGAAAAATAAATAATGTTTAATATCAATATGATACAAAAATATGTGATTCTCGCCCTCGTACCAATTAACTAAATCAAGAGCTTTCACAAGCTCTTTTTTTATGCCTAAATAATGCCTTTCAGGCACCAATATTAAATTTAATCTAGCTACAAAAGAATTTGGGTACAATCATTTTGTTCTGTTTAAATTTTCAAATATTTATTTTACAATGTTGAAATGTGTGGTGCATTTGCAGCAATTAGTGATTTTAAAGTTAAAAATCTGACTTTAAAATTAGGCGTAGAGGATATTGAAAGCAGAGGGATAAGAGTACCGGCTTCAAATATCCAAATTGTTTACGAACATGTGGAAAGAGGCAGAAATCTGATTGATGCTAAATGGTGGTTGATGCTCGAAGAAAGCGGAATGCCCAATTATAAATATGCAACTTTCAATAGCCGATCCGATAAACTTTATTCCAGCAGATTGACTAAAGGACCTTTTCAAAAGTCTCGTTGCATTATTCCTGCTAGTGGATTTATCGAAGGTCAGAATAAAAAGTATCATTATTTAGAAAATCCTGATAACGCCATGGCTTTGGGTGGTATTTGCAAACATTATAAAATTAATGATGAGTTTATAACTACAGCTTCAATTATCACATGTCCGGGAAACCCTAAACTTAAGAACATCCATGAAAAATCAATTCCTTTAATGCTTAACCATGATGATACTGATTTAATCAATATGTGGTTAAGTCCAAAAATTACAGATAGCGAAATATTCAGTGCTTTGTTAACAAATAAATTAAATGTTGACCTAAGAGTAACTCCGATAAAAGCTGCTAGAGATTTAACAACCAAAGGGAATGCTTTTTTTATTTCACGTCAACATTAAATTATCAAGTACATCTAAACATAGCTGTTTTCATCGTAAGAATCGTCAGAAGTAGTTTTGTCTTTTTTCTTTTGTGTATCAGCTTGTTTTTCTTCTTTTGGTGTCTCTTGAAGAGTATCTTCTTGAGCGAGCTCTGAATTTAAAGAATCTTCTTCATGTTCTTCAGATACTTTTTCTAATAGTTCTTCCAGTTCTTCGTTGTCATCTTCGATATTGAGTTCTTCTTCAGTTCGTAGAAACTCTAGTGTGACTTTATTGCTCTTGCGTCTTTCAATGAGTTTGATTTGATCATCGGTCATTAATTCTCGGGCACTTTTGCCGAGATGATCGAAGACGTTTTTGTAGCTTTGAGTGAGTTCATCGACAAGATCAGCGGTTTTTTCAAAATGTTCTGCAACATCATTTTGATAATTTCTAATTTTTGATTCCAGTTCTTCAATGGTTTTTGCTGAATCCTTATTTGAACCGGAGGTGAAATACATAATCATGGCACCGATTACGAGTCCTAATAATAATGCTGAAAACAAGTAAAACAATTGATCTGTCATGTCAGTTCCTTTTAAATTCTTATATTGCAAAAAATAAGGGCTTGAATGTATTTTTCAAGCCCTTCGGTTTTCTTCGTCTTAATCTTTAGACTTCTGCTTTAATCTCTTGCGTTCCTTTTTAATTTCTTTTTTCTTTTGCTTTCTTCTGTACTTCAGAAGCATAAAATACATTTCATCTTTTAAAAACAAACGCTTTTTCTTTAGTTCCTCGATATAGTCATCTGATGGTGTTTCAATTCCTTGTTGAATGCGCATCAATTCATCATCAACTTCGTCATATTCAGTAAAGAATCTGGCGAAATGTCCATTATTCATTTTTAAATGTCTGATTTCTGCTTCAAATTCTGGAAATTCATGATGAAGATCGTGTTTTTCTCCGTACATTTTTACCCCTTGTGTTTAATTGTTAATGAAACTCTATGATACTTTTTTTTGATTTTGATTACATTGATTTACATCAAATTTTTCAGATAATCTCCTGTACTAATAACCAAGGAACAACTGTGACCGCTAGTAATTGTGTTTCACCCTGACTCCATTTAACAGCGTATTCATCGTTAACAGGTAATACTTTTCCGGATTCTAACCATTGTTTTAATTGCTCACTATCATCATTTTGAACAACTAGTGCAACATCAAGAATATCCAAATCTTTGCCGACAAGTATCAGTACACCTTTTGCGAAAAATCGTTCAATTTCCTTGTAGTAAATAGCTGCACATTCCTGAGCCAGTTCTCCTTTGGTTTTATGTGTTATTTGGTTCATAATGATTTTAGTTGATAGCAAACTCGTTTAATTTTACTTTTTTCAAAATCCGGAGACGTGCTTCTCTTAGTCCAGTCACTGATAACGAATTGTTCATTGAGACTTTCATCCAACTTGAATTTACGGTAGTTGTTAGAGAATATGATTTCACCACCGGCATTCAGAAGTTTTTTACATGCGAGGAGCAGTTTGACATGATCTCTTTGAACATCCCAGTCTTCTTTTCTGGAATGTGAATTGGAGTAGGTCGGTGGATCGACAAAAATAATATCAAATGTTTCCTTGCACGAAAATATGTATTCCAACACATCACTTTTTATTAACTTGTGCTTTAATAAATCAATGTGATTGATTTTGAAATTTTCTTTTGTCCATTGCAAATAAGCATTCGATGTGTCCACACTTACTGATTTTTCAGCACCTCCTAAAGCTGCTGCAACAGTAACACTACCTGTATAACTAAACAAATTTAAAAGTGTTTTATCTTTACAATTAGCATGCACATAATCTCTCACCCAACGATGATCGAGAAAAATCCCGGTGTCGAGATATTGTTCTAGGTTGACTATATATTTTCGACCGTTTTCAACTATTTTGAAATTATTAGCATTTGAGTTTTTCTTTTCATATTGCTGGTTATCAACCTGACGAAAACGTGATTTGACATGGGTATTCTCGTTTTTTATTTTCAACACGGATTGTGCCGCCATGATGGCTTCATCCAGACGTTTTCTGGCTTTGGATTCAGGCACACTTGCCGGAGCTTTGTATTCTTGAATGTTAATGTGATTATTGTATACATCAACCGCAACAGCATATTCAGGAATGTCTGCATCATAAACACGATAGGCGTTGATATTTTCTTTTTTTAGCCATTTTGATAGTTTGGATTGGTTCTTTTTAATTCGATTAGCAACCATCTGTGCTGTTTCAGGCAAAGCGAAATTTTGACCATCAGGTACATTGAGTTTTTTATCTTGGTTGATATTAAATGCAATTAAATTGATGTCCAATTCGCCATTTTTAAACTTCCATGATTTTTCTGCTCTAAAACCTAAAATAAATCCCTGATTTTTGTTATGAGTAATAATAGCGGCTTTTGCTTCTAATGCTTTATCAGCAAGCCATTGAGCTAAATTTTTCCAGCTACTATCGACATTTTTTTTCAGTCGAACTCCATAAGGAGGGTTACAGACGATGAGATTGTTTTTGGGTGGAATATTAAAACTATCCAGAGTTTTGAGCTGGCAGTCTATTTTATTCTCGGCATTAAGTTGATAGGCGTGTTCATTGGCGATTTCAATCGAGTTTTTATGATGATCGGCTCCAATGATTTGCCCTTTGTAGTTTTCAATTCCTATGAGCATTCGTGTTTTTGCTTCTTCAATCAGTGAATCCCAACGATTTTGGTCGAAATGTATCCAACTGAATACGCTGTATTTTGGATGTGTGAGACCGGGTGCAATATCGCAAGCAATCAAATAACCTTCGGTGAGTAAAGTTCCTGAACCACACATGGGATCAATCAGATTGTAGTTGTTTTTGGAAAGATTTTGCCAATCAGCCCGTGTGAGAATTGCGGATGCCAGATTTTCTTTAAGCGGAGCAGCAGTTAAACTTTTTCGATAGCCTCGCAAATGCAAACTTCTGCCGCTAATATCCAGATAAATCAATGCCTGATTATGTTTGAGGACGACAGAAACTGATAAATCAGCCTGAGATTTAACAAAATCAGGTCGTGTTCCGGAAATCTCTCTTAATTGGTCGCAGATTGCATCTTTGACGACTTGTGAGGAATACTGTGTGTTTCGGAGCTCTTTATTTGTTCCTTTAAAACTCACAGAAAGTGTTTGCGGAACTTTGTTGAGTTGCTCATTCCATTTGATATGTGAAATTGCGTTATACAAATCATCGGAGTTGGAAATTTTGATGGAGTTTAGCAAAACATAAATTCGATTTGCTAATCGTGACCACAATAAAACTCTCATTAAAGTTTCAGATGTCGCCTCAAAATTCACCCCTGCCAATTTTTCTGAGGCGGAACTCGCACCTAAATTGAGCATCTCATCTTTAAGTAACAACTCAATATATTTGGGGCAACTGGCATACGCCTGCATGATTTCTGTATTCATCTCTTAATATTGGCTAGGAATGCATTAACAAAGAAGCGAATTATAGCAGGTTTATCTCAGTAATCCACGAATCAGTGTTGAGGCAGAGTTGTCTAACTGTCAGAAATAGATTTAGGATATGAGCCTAACACTTTGAAAAGAGTCGTAATTCTCTGTAATAATCTTAACGCTTTGGCAACATTTTCATCTTCGACATGACCATTGATATCGATAAAGAAAACATAATCCCATTTGCCTTGTTTGGATGGACGGGATTCAATTCGAGTCATACTGACATCACATTCTGTTAAAGGCTTAAGAATGTGAAACAAAGCTCCGGGTTGATCTTTGGCAGCCACTAATAATGAAGTTTTATCATCTCCGCTCGGAGTGACGATTTGTTTACCGATGACTAAAAATCGGGTGGAGTTATCAGTTCGATCTTCAATTTCTTTGTGTAGGATGTCCAATCCATACATTGCAGCAGCACTTTCGCCGGCAATAGCTGCTGAATGATCGGTATATTGCACACGCTTTGCCGCTTCAGCATTGGAACTGACAGCGATGCATTCAGCATTCGGCAAGTTTTCTTTCAGCCATCCGCGACATTGTGCCAGAGACTGACGATGTGAAAAAACCACTTTAATTTCAGAGAGTTCGGTGAATCGGCTCATTAAATTATGATGAATTGGTAAATCAAGCTCACCACAAATTTTGAGTGGTGAAGATATAAACATATCCAATGTGTTGTTCACAGCTCCTTCCGTTGAGTTTTCAACCGGAACCACTCCAAAATCAGCAACACCGGCTTCAACTTCTGCAAAAATGTTATCAATACTGGTGACCGGAAGTGCCGCGACAGAATGTCCGAAGTATTTGTACGTCGCCATTTCAGAGAATGTTCCCTGAGGTCCTAAATAGGCAATATTTAAAGGCTTTTGCTGAGCTAAACAGGCAGACATAATCTCACGAAAAAGGCGGACTAATGTTTCATCGGATAGAGGTCCTTTGTTGCGTTCTTTAACCGCTCTCAACACTTGAGCCTCACGTTCGGGGCGATAAAACGCTCCGCCGGATTCAGCTTTGTGCTTTGTTTTCGCAACTTTTAAAGCAATTTTGGCTCTCTGACTGATCAGCTTTTGAATATCGGCATCTATTCCATCAATCTTGTCCCGTAATTTTGATAAATCAACTTGATTGTCTTTATCCTTTTTAGCCATAATCTTTCTCGAATTCCTTCATGAAATTGATGAGAGCATTGATTCCGGCCATTGGCATGGCGTTGTATATGCTGGCTCGCATTCCACCAACCGCACGATGTCCTTTGATGGCTTTGATTCCGGCTTCTTCAGCTTTGGATAGGAATTTTTCATTGAGTGATTCATCATTCAATAAAAACGTGACATTGACTTTCGAGCGACAATCCATATCCACATTATTTTTGTAAAATTGACTGTTATCGATGTATTCATAAAGTTTGGCAGATTTTTCATAATTGCGTTTTTCAACTGCTGAAAGCCCGCCGGTATTTTTAATCCAGTTTAGAATCAGGTTCATCACATACCATGGAAATGTTGGAGGAGTGTTCCAGAGCGAATCGTGTTTGGAATAGGTTCTATAATCCAACATTAATGGTAAATTGGAGGGTGCTTTGTCGAGCATTTCTTTTTTTACAATAACGATTGTAATTCCTGCAATACCGAGATTTTTTTGTGCACTGGCATAAATCAAACTGTACTTATTTACATCAATTTCACGAGTCATCAGGTTCGATGTCATATCACAAAACATCGGTATGTCATTGTTTTCAGGGATAAATTGCCATTCAACTCCTTCAAGTGTTTCATTGGATGTGTAGTGGAAATAATCAAAACTGCTATCCAATTGACTCATATCATATTTCGGAATAGAACTGTAGATTTCATTTTGATTGTATGGCACTAATGGTCTGGCATTACAAAATTTTTGAGCTTCGAGAATTGCTGATTTGCCCCAATGACCATGAACAAAATACATGGCTTTACCAGTTAAACTGGAAAAATTCATCGGCATCATGGAATATTGGAGTCTGGCTCCACCCGGAGTCATGAGAATATCATATTCGTCAGAAACATTCAGAATCTCACGAATTAACTCATCGGTTTCTTTTATCAATTGGCGGAATAGAGGGCCTCGATGTGAGACTTCCATCACCGAACAGCCACTTCCACGCCAATTTGGCATATCATCAATGATTTGTTGTTTAACTGACTCAGGCAACATTGCAGGTCCCGGAGCGAAATTATATATGGGGTTATTTCCTTGTGACATAATTTTTTGTAATATAAATTGCCTGATTGGTTCTTATGTTAAAACAGTTTCGGATAATAACATGAAATTTAAAAATACTATCAAAGAGAATGATGTCACGGATGAAAAACTCTATAAATCCAGACGTGATTTTTTGAAATCCTCGGCATCATTTGGCACCGGTTTAATGCTTTCATCAACATTAACAAATTCCTTTGAAATTGATAAGTATGAAAAGGTTGACAAATTCCGAGGTTCGGATGATGAATTGACTTCTTTTAAAAGTGCCTCAACTTACAATAACTTCTATGAATTTGCGACTTCAAAAGACGCACCGGCTTCACTTGCAGATTCATTAAAACCCGAGCCTTGGAATATAGAAGTCTCAGGTTTGGCAAATAAAACTGGAGTGTTTAACTTGGAGGATTTGATTCCAAAACAGAAGATTGAAGAACGGATTTATCGCTTTCGATGTGTGGAAGCATGGTCGATGGTTATTCCTTGGCTTGGTTTTAAACTGGCAGACTTCCTCAAACAATTTGAGCCTCAAAATAATGCAAAATATGTTTATTTTGAAACTTTATATGATCCTGAACAATTTCCCGGACAACATCGCAGAGTTATTCCTTGGCCTTATAGGGAAGGGTTGCGTATGGATGAAGCAATGAACGAACTGGCATTTATTGCAATTGGAATGTACGGTAAGAAATTACCGAACCAAAATGGAGCTCCATTGCGTTTGGTTGTTCCTTGGAAGTACGGGTTTAAGAACATTAAATCCATTGTGAAAATAAAATTTATCGACACAGAACCATTAAATTCATGGCAACAAATTGCCGCCAATGAATACGGATTTTATGCAAATGTAAACCCTGAAGTGAGTCATCCGCGTTGGTCTCAGGCAACAGAAAGGAGAATAGGGGGAGAATTTTCCTTATTCAATCCTAGAATTGATACGAAAATATTCAATGGCTATGGCGATTATGTTGCGGACTTGTACAAAGGTATGAATTTGACAAAAAACTACTGAGAATCCGGAATCCTTTTATCAATTTCTGAAAAGTCATAATCTGGATATTGTTGTTTTAATTGTATCAGTAATTCAGTTGCTTGTTCGAACATTTTAGATTCAATTAATTCTATAACATTTTGAAATTGTTGGTTAAAATTGTTTTCTTTTTGTTCTTTTTTAGCTGAAACTCGTCCAATTGCTTTGGGTTTATCTTCGGTAATGATTTTTTCTGATTCCGATAAACCGACGGATTGTTGAGTGATTGTATCGCTATTCTGTTCAACCGAATCTGCGAATTCTATGATTGGTTCCACCATTAATTCTTCAGGTGATTCTTCAATTTCTTCGTTCATTATCAAAAATGTATCATCCGCTTCATTTATTTTCTCTTCAGTTCTAGGAGCACTTTGGGCTGCCGGAGCAGAATACAACTCGGTATCAGGAGTTGAACCTGCTTGGTCACTTTTAATTTTGTCTTCGTCATTAATCAAACCCTCATCTTTGTTTTCCTGAAAAGGAGCTGGAGCAGGGGTTTGAGTTTTTTGTTTTCTGGGTACTGATTTCTTTAAAATTTCTGTGTTTACCGAATAATCTGAGTTTTGATTCTGTAAATTGATAATGATTGAAAAACAAAGCACCAATGCAGCCGCAGTTGAGAGACTATAAAACCATTTTCGTGTTGTTGTATTATTTTTGCGACAGCTGTTTTTAGCTTGTGCGAGAATAAAATTATCAATTGCAACCGGAGATTTTTCGGTTTGACCTTTTTGATATAATTTTTCTATGTCTTTCTGATTCATCGAATCACCTCCAGACATTTTCTTAACTTATCAATCGCATAGCGATAACGGCTTTTGATTTTTTCAACAGCTTCCTGCAACATATCCGCGATATGAGGAATTTTCAGAGAGGCTTCCTGATGCAATAAAAAAATCTCACGTTGTTCAAAAGGAAGTTTGCCAATACATGTTTTTAACTGCTTTGAAAGCCGCATTGTTTGAAGTTCATCATCGGGATTCCAGTCTGTCGAACCTTCAATCGGATTATCGTCTTCATTGGCTTGAAAGGACTGCTGTTCCAGATTGTTTCTCCGATACCAGTCAACCAAGCGATTATGAGCCAATGTGTACATCCATGTGTTGAATTTTGCTTTGATTTGATAACTTTGTTTGCTATTAATGACTTTTAACCATAAATCCTGGTGCAGCTCGCTACTTGTTTCAGGATTACCAATATGGCGCAGAAAATAGCGATAAACAGCATCTTTGTGACGTTTGTACAGTGTCTCAAAGGCTTGAGCATCATTGTTTGCAAATGCTAGCATGAGTTGTTCATCGCTACGTTCTGACATTCAAAATTTGGTAAATTAAACCTCTTTATTCTACATTATTTGCATGTTGTTCTGTCAAGCTTTCTGCCAGAGATACAAGTTGTAGAAATTCGCCACGATAACCAAATTGATCATTTTGCATAGTTTGTCCGGCTAATTTTTGCGCATCATCAAATTTAAAACCGTTTAGCATTTTTCCGCCCCGCAATAGTTGTCCGAATCCGGCAACAGCGGCTGACATTTTGAAATTATTTGATGTTGTTGAAATATCGTCGACAATTTGGTTGCGTTTGATGGTATTGGTTATCAGTTTTGAAGTATCGGCATCTGGATTTTTATATCTGACTTTTAATGTTGCAATTTCATCAGAAAAAGGTTTACCATCAATTGTTTGTTGGTATTTTAAAGGTTCAATCCAACCTTTCTGACCTTGCATGACTACTTCATAAATTGCAGTCACACTATGACCGGAGCCGATTTCTCCGGCATCAATTTTATCATTATTGAAATCTTCATTGTTTAAAATGCGGTTTTCATAACCAATCAGACGATATTGCGAAACGCTGTTAGGATTAAATTCAATTTGAATTTTTACATCTTTTGCAATTGTCATAAGCGTAGAGTTCATTTCGTTGACCAAAACTTTATTAGCTTCTTTGAGAGTGTCAATATAAGCATGATTGCCATTGCCTTTATCGGCTAATTGTTCCATGAGGTGGTCATTGTAGTTTCCTTGCCCAAAGCCTAAAGTTGTTAATGAAATGCCTTTTTCTTTTTTTCTTGATACCAATTCGGTAAGTTGTTCGAAATTGGTCGTTCCAACATTAAAGTCACCATCGGTTGCTATGATAATGCGATTGATTCCATCTTTGATGAAATTATCTTCACTAATTTGATAGGCAAGATTGATGCCTCCGGCACCGTTGGTTGAACCACCTGCTGAAAGCTTATCCAACGCTTGAAGTATTTTGGATTTCTGATCACCACTTGTAGATTCAAGTACAGCACCTGCTGCACCTGCATAAACCACAATGGCGACTTTATCTTCTTCGCGAAGATTTTTTGTCATCAGTTTAAATGATTGTTTTAATAGTCCCAATTTATCAGGAGAGTCCATCGAACCGGAAACGTCAATTAAAAACGTCAGATTGGAAGCAGGGCGTTGTTCATTTTTGACTTCATATCCTTGAATGCCAATGTGTAATAAATGAGCATTGGAATTCCAAGGTGAAGGTGCGATTTCGGTATTGATTGAAAAAGGTTGCTCGGAAATATCCGGATTTTCGTAGTCATAATTGAAGTAGTTAATCATTTCTTCAACACGAACTGAATCATGGGGTGGTATCATTCCTTGATTGAGCATCCGGCGAATATTGCTATAAGATCCAGTATCGACGTCAATGCTGAATGTTGAAACCGGATTGTTTTGGACAATTTGCACTGAATTATCGTCAAAATGATTGTAGTTTTCTCTATTTTCTTCAACGACATTAATATAAGGAGCCGGTGCTATATATCCTAAACTATCTGCAACTGCCATTTTGACTTTTGCTGGCTTATTTGAATGAAATTGTTCGGTTCGTGGTGCCAATGCTCGTCCGGCTTCAGCTTCTTCCATTACAAGTATTTGTTCTTTTTTACTTTCATCGGAATCAATAAAAACTTCATGGTCTTGTCTTTCGTTTTGAGTTTGAGTGCAAGCTGTAATGGCAGCGATGGATAGGAATAATACTGTTCTTTTCATGATTTATAACCTCTTTGATTGTTAGTTTCAGAGGTTTAATCGAAGGAAAGGAACAAAAGGGTTAATTTTTTTCAAAAAAAAGCCTGCAAATTTGCAGGCTTTTTTGTTCAACAGAATAACTGTTATTTATTGAGCAGGAACAACTTCAAATCCATTTTCAAAGATAAGGTCTGTATCACAACCTACAACTCTGACATCATCAATATGCCATCCGCCATGGGCTACAGATCCATCATTCGATTTTCTAAACCTGAATACAACATCTTGCCCACTATAGGAATCAATATCAACAATAGAGTTTAAATAATCCTGTGGATCACCACACCAAGCATCTGAACCTGATAATGGTCCTCCGCCCAATGCTCCATCATAAGGATCTGAGAACATGGCACTATTAGGCACTTGATCAAAGTTATTGCCACCATCGGTAGATATTTCCAGAAGACCACCATCCCAGCAACCGCCACCGGATCTGTCTTCCATCGATTGATGATTCCAAAATTGAAGTGTTAATGGAGATCTGCCAATTGGAAGTGAAACCTGTGGTGATGTGAGACTTGTATCATTGTTACTACCAAAAGGAGCGCCAAAGAATGATTGGATTCCTGAATGAGGATTTGAGGTAGAAATACTCCAACCATCTTGACCTACAGCAGCGCTATGTGTCCAACCTTGAGCACCTGATTCAAAATCATAAGCAACAGTAGCAACCGGAATTAGTCCTATGACACAATCTCCCGGTAATGCTGTTGTTGTGAAGTTGAAAACAGCAAATGACCATACATCTTGTGCATTACATGATGATTGAGTGGCTACTCTCCAATACAGTTGAGTTGATGACGGTAATTCTGAAGCCTGATACGAATTTGTATCAACCACTTCATCCACAACAATATTAGTAAAAGTTATCTCTGTAGCAATTTGTATTCTATAACTGGTTGCATTTGCATCCGCATCCCATGTAAATGTTTCTGATAAAGAAACATTTGATGCGCCATTTGCAGGAGCAGTTAGATTGGTTTGCGAAGTAGTGCCACCGGAATATAAAATATTTAAATCAAGTTCTCTGACTATATTTGAACCTTCTACTATTTGTACACTTGGTCCAGCACCAATAATTTTAAATAAATGAATACCAGTAGTACCTCCAGCTCCGACATCAAATGAAAGATCAGATGAATTTGCTCCACCGGCTAGTGAAACAGGGTTTGTTGAAAACCCGATATTTGATACAAAAGCAGGTGTTGTAGATGGAGATAGAGTAACAGAGTTATTATAGTCCATTAAAGGGGTTACATTAATAGTTTTAGATACCCCCGTATCGCCGGAGCATACTTCAATTTGAGAATTGTCAACGGAAAGGTTAAATGTCGGAGAACCTTTCGGATTTTCACCAGCTAATGCCATTGCAGTTTGTTGAGCACTTCCACCGACTAATCGATTGTCTGTATGGGTTGATACAATTCTATCAAGCACAACCGATAAACCGTTATAATCTCCCCATTCTTGTCCATTGTTGATATTTACAGAGGTTTCAGTAGTATAACGCTCTTCAACATCCCAATTCGCACAACCATCAGTTGAACTTGTATAGAATAAGTCTACACCGGTTCTGTTTGTTGAGTGTCTGGTGTCATAATAAACTATATGAACAACACCATTTTCACCGACTTTCAACCAAGGGTGAAACCTATCAATAGGGTTAGACCCTATAGTATCACTTGTGTCATGAGGCTGAGCACACATTGTCCAATTCGCTCCAGCATCTGTTGACTTCGCAACTTGAATCCAGCCATGATTTTGTGATGCAGAACCATTTCCACCTCCAAAACTATCGTCTGTTTCATCAGTCCAAGCAACATAAATCGTATTGTTGTTAGTATCTACATCAGCTGAAGTGTAAATAAATGCCTCTCTGGATTCCATTGCAGGTATAGGGAAATCAAAAGTACCATTAAGAGGAGCTACCTGAACACCTGCTGCAAAAGAATCACCTCCATCTGTTGACTTTAACACTCTGATGTGAGAGTTACTCAAAGTAGGATAGAAATAATAAATGTTACCGTTGGTATCAGTTGTTATATCGCTACCAATACCCTGAGGTTCAGATCCAAATGATGTTGGTGTAGACATTGTCACACCAAAGTCTTCAGATTTTGCAAATTGCATCACGTTGCTATTATGATACGTTAAATACACATTATCCTTATATGGTGATGTTTGGGAACGATCGACATGAACCCATTCTTTATCACTTCCGCTAGGAGTTAAAACTTTCATTGACTCCCAAGTTACGCCTTGATCCAATGAACGAGACCAACGAACACCGATAGAACTACTTAGATCTGCCTGATAGACAATACTACCATCTGATGACCAATCAATTGTTGGGTCACAACAACTTGATGGGTTTGTTTGTGATTTTGTCCATGTTGCGCCCGCATTCGTCGAGTAATACATGGCTTGACCACCGCTTGCATTGGAGCCTGCAACACAAATATTTTGATTGGTTGGATTACATTCGACTGATGCTTCATTACCATTGACTCCAATTTCCAATGGAGTTTCTGATGATGGAACAGCGAGTATAGTATTTTCAGGAGTTTTACCGTAGGTATCTTCTGGGTGATAGCCGATACCTAATCCCTCTTTATTCCAACTTCCATTAACTAACAAGCCACCGTATTGTATTTGGAAAGCCTGTAGAGTGGAACGTGGATAGTATTTTCCAATTTGAGGATTGTCTTTTCTATGTTTGATTTTGAAAAAAACCGGAACATTTGAAAGATATTGATCATCATTTGGCAATATATCCAAGTCTTCTTTTGTAACTTGATAGTTTCTGTCATCCCAAGGGCCGTATTGTGTCAGAGAACTGTAATCAACTCTTTGATCGACACCAAGACTTTGGAGAATTTCTGCATTTATTGAACCCGAAATAACGGTAAATAAAAGCAATAAAATAATATAACGCTTCATTTTTCCTCTCTTTTTAACTAATAACGGTTGATTCTAATACTTTAGACAATACTAATTCAACCAAATATAACTTTTGTTTACAAAAAGAAAGATATAGGAATTCAATCAAGCTTTGAATGAGAATCATTCAGAACGGCATACCACCCGGCGGCATTCCTCCTGGCATCTTTCCGCCTAAACGCTTCATCATTTTCATCATGCCTTTACCACTGAATTTCTTCATCATTTTTTGCATCTGGGTGAATTGTTTGAGCATACGGGTGACATCTTGTATTTCATTGCCCGACCCAACTGCAATACGACGCTTGCGTGAGCCTTTGATCAGTTGCGGGAATTTACGCTCTTGTTTAGTCATAGAATTGATAATAGCAATCATTTTATTGGTTGATTTATCACTGACTTGACCTTTAACGGCATCGGGTAGGTTGCCCATTCCCGGAAGTTTATCAAGCATGGATGACATGCCACCCATGTTTTGCATTTGTTCCAGTTGCTCTTTGAAGTCAATTAAAGTGAATCTTTGTCCTTTTTGAACCTTTTTAGCTATTTGCTCGGCTTTTTTCTTATCAACTTTGCGCTCGATTTCTTCAACCAGAGAGAGAACATCGCCCATACCCAAAATACTGGATGCAATTCGATCAGGATGGAATGGTTCAAGCGCTTCCATCTTTTCACCAACACCCATGAATTTTATGGGTTTGCCAACAATATTTCTAACCGATAATGCCGCACCGCCACGGGCATCACCATCAACTTTGGTGATGATGACACCTGTTAAATCAAGAATTTCTGAAAAAGCTTTAGCAGTATTCGCCGCATCCTGACCGGTCATGGCGTCAACAACAAACAAGGTTTCAATCGGGTTTAAACCTTGCTGCATGGACTGAATTTCTTTCATCATTGAATCATCAACCGCCAATCGTCCTGCGGTATCAACAATCAAAACGTCATAAAAGCCTTTTTTAGCAGCTGCAATAGCGGATTTTCCAATGTTTACCGGCTCATCTATAACCGATGATGGGAAAAAGGATGCTCCAACTTGTTCAGCAACTGTTTGTAGTTGTTCAATTGCAGCCGGACGGTAAACGTCAGCACTGACAACCATTACTTTCTTACGTTCTCTTTCGATCAAATACTTAGCAAGTTTAGCTGTTGATGTGGTTTTACCCGCACCTTGTAAGCCTGCCATTAAAA
>JAGRJP010000128.1 GCA_020442665.1 Lysobacterales bacterium | reverse complement strand
AAATATTCAAAGGCGAGTTTTACGCTCTGGCTCTGTTTGGAATGCTTGGAATCATGATAATGATTTCCGGAAATAATTACATCACGCTTTATTTGGGTTTGGAATTGTTAGCTTTGTCTTCTTATGCTTTAGTTGCCTATGACAGAGAAAACATGACCTCCAATGAATCAGCAATCAAATACTTTGTTCTCGGAGCGATTGCATCAGGTATGTTATTGTACGGGATGTCAATGGTTTATGGTGCGACTGGTTCATTGCAACTCGATGCTATTTCAACTCAAATTGCCAACACTCAAAGCTCAATGCTACTTGTTTTAGGTTTGGTGTTTATCATGGTTGGGGTTGCTTTTAAATTAGGTGCAGCTCCATTTCACATGTGGGTACCGGATGTTTATCAAGGTGCTCCAACAGCAACAACTTTATTCATTGCATCAGCTCCGAAAATCGCGGCGTTTGCATTTGCGGTGAGAATTTTAGGACAAAGTTTGGACGGTTTGTTTGTCAACTGGCAGCACATCGTCGCTGTATTGGCAATGCTTTCAATTATTATCGGTAATTTGTTTGCACTTCAACAAGACAATATCAAACGTCTTTTCGCATATTCCACAATTTCACACATTGGATTTATGCTACTTGGCTTTCTTGGTGGAAACGAAGGATATTCGGCATCTATGTTTTACATTATCACTTACGCAATAATGAGTGTTGCCGGTTTTGGAATGATTATTGTGTTATCCTGCAAAGGTTTTGAAGCTGAAAAGATTTCTGACTTCAAAGGCTTAAATCAACGCAATGGTTGGTTCGCATTCATGATGTTGCTTATTATTGCTTCAATGGCAGGCTTCCCTCCGTTAATTGGTTTCTTCTCAAAACTGTATGTAATTAAAGCAGTTGTTGATCAAGGTTTCTATGTGTTAGCAGGGATTGCAGTCGTTTTTGCAGTTATCGGTTCGTTCTATTATTTGCGCGTGATTAAAACCATGTATTTTGATGAATCCGAAAGCGATCAAGAAATCACAGCCGGTTATGACGTCAAATCCATTCTGAGCTTTAATGCTTTATTACAACTGGCTTTATTATTGTTTGTACCGTCAATTCTGAGTTTCTGTATCAAAGCTGTTGAGTTGTTGTAATTACGATAACTAAATCTTTATTAAAAAAAGCCTCTGACTTACAGAGGCTTTTTTATTGCAAAAAATATCATTCAGTTAGTCTATATACAACTTGACAATTGCTAGAAAGAAATTTAAAACTATTGTAACATTGTTAAGATTTTGAAAAACACACTCAAGAAAGAAAACACTAATGCAGGAACCACTAGAAAAACAACTCTGGAAATCGGCTGACAAACTGAGAAAAAACATTGATGCTGCGGAATACAAACACGTAGTTCTTGGACTAATCTTCCTGAAATACATTTCAGATGCGTTTGAAGAACTCTACGACAAACTAAAAGCTGGCGAAGGTGAATATGCAGGAGCCGACCCAGAGGACAAAGACGAATACAAAGCCGAGAACGTCTTCTTCGTACCAGAGAAAGCCCGTTGGTCTTACTTGCTCTCACAAGCCAAGCAACCCACCATTGGAAAGTCGGTAGATGAAGCCATGGACTTCATTGAAGCAGAAAACGTTTCGCTGAAAGGTGTTTTACCCAAAGTCTATGCCCGGCAAAACCTTGACCCAACCAGTTTGGGAGAAC
>JAGRJP010000127.1 GCA_020442665.1 Lysobacterales bacterium | reverse complement strand
CCACATCATCCAGCCGCAGGTGGTGAAATAAAACAGTTTGCTGTCCGGAGTCACATTACTGTGCAAGATTAGTTCTTTCTTGTGTTGCAATAAAATCCCACCATGTCCATGAACAATACACTTTGGTTTGCCGGTTGTTCCAGATGAATAAAGAATATACAAAGGATGTTTAAATTCGACCGGTTCGGAATAAACTTCTTGATTATGGTTATCCAAGGCATTATTCCAACTTATAGAATCTCTAGTTTCGGCTTTGGGATTCACAAAAGGAATTAAGACAACATTTTCAATCGAAGGGATTTTCTCTCTGATGATTTTAACTTTTTCGAGACAATCATGAGCTTTGCCATTGTAATAATAGGCGTCAGTAGTGAATAAAATTTTTGCTTCCACTTGTCCAAAACGATCCACTACACCTTCAAAACCGAAATCCGGTGAAGTCGAAGTCCAAATGGCTCCGAGCGAAGTTGTTGCCAGCATGGCAATGATTGTTTGTGGAATGTTCGGTAAAAAACCGGCAGCCACATCGCCTTTTTTAATGCCTTTCTGTTTCAGGAAAAACTGTAATTGTGCGACTTGAGAATAAATATCCTGATATGAATATTGGCAATATTCTCCTTTTTCATTTTCAAATTCAATAGCGATTTTGTCACTACGGTTTTTTAGAATATTCTGAGCATAATTTAATGTTCCACCAACAAACCACTCGCTATCGATTTTGTGATTCCCTTCGACAAAAACAGTATCAGATTGCCTGATAAAATCAATTTCACAAAACTCAACAACAGCCTGCCAGAAATGACTGGCTTCATTGATTGAAAATTGATGCAACTGCTGATAATTGTTGATGTTCAAATCATGTTTGTTATTGACAAACTCTATAAATTTGGTGATTTGTAAGTTACTGATAGATTTTGAATTGGGTTTCCAAATAGCTATTTGTGACATGAGTTGTATGCTGAATATCTGATTTTCGCTATTTTATCAGAGCTGGTATTGTGTGTCATTATTACGATTTTATTTGCATGAATTGGCAACATCTATATCGGCTAAGATATTTTCTATCACGAAAACCGGCTTTTTTTGTTGTTTAATTTTCTGCAAATTACAAACAATCCAGTTATAATGTGAAACTTGGTTTTTTGTTTGTGAGAAAAGGTAATGACACGAGAATCGATGGAGTTTGATGTTGTAATTGTTGGAGGTGGCCCATCAGGGCTTTCAGCAGCGATACGGTTGGCACAAATTTCACAGGAAAAAGGCAAAGATTGGCAGATTGCTTTGGTTGAGAAAGGCTCGGAGATTGGAGCTCATATCATTTCCGGAGCGGTTATTGAACCAACAGCTTTGAATGAATTGTTTCCCGATTGGAAAAACATGGGAGCACCACTGACAACTGAAGTGAGTATTGATGAATTTTATTATTTGCGTTCTCAACAAACATCCACAAAAGTTCCTAACTTTTTAATTCCAAGACCGATGAGAAATCACGGTAATTACATCATTTCTCTCGGTAATCTATGCCGATGGTTGGGTGAACAGGCTGAAAATATGGGTGTGAACATTTTCCCCGGATTCCCTGCTTCTGAGATTATCTTTGACGAGAAAAACCAAGTCAAAGGAGTTATTACTGCCGATATGGGTCTGGATTCTGAGGGAAATCAAAAGTCCGGCTTTGAACCCGGATATGAGCTTTTAGCGAAGCATACTATTTTTTCTGAAGGTTGTCGTGGGCACTTAGGTAAACAACTCATTGAGAAATTTGAATTAGACAAAAACGCTGATCCGCAACATTATGGTATTGGTATCAAAGAAATCTGGCAAATTGATGAAGACAAGTCACAACCCGGAAAAGTTGTTCATACGCTGGGTTGGCCTTTAAATAATCACACTGAAGGCGGCGGATTTTTGTATCACTATGAAAAAGGCAAGGTGGCATTAGGCTTTATTGTTGCTTTAAATTATGATAATCCTTATATCAGTCCGTTTGAGGAGTTTCAGCGCTGGAAACACAATCCGGTGATAAAAAATGTGATTGAAAACGGCAAAAGAGTTTCCTACGGTGCCAGAGCGCTGAATAAAGGCGGAATGCAATCTCTCCCGAAACTCGAAGTCCCGGGTGCTTGCTTGACCGGTTGTGATGCCGGCTTTTTGAATCCGGCGAAAATCAAGGGAACTCACACCGCTATGAAAACCGGAATGTTAGCAGCCGAAAGTATTGCGGAAAATTTATTGAGAGAAGATTCGCAAGATGTTTCTACAAATTATTCGGAGTCGGTGCAGAATTCATGGGTTTATTCAGAGTTGAAAACATCGAGAAACTTTGAACCATCATTGAACAAATTCGGAACATTTTTTGGTGCTGCTTTTACATTTATCGATCAAAATATTTTCAGAGGAAAACTGCCATTCACGTTGCATAATCGCAAACCTGATTACAGTTGTTTGAAATCGGCACAAGACTCTAAGAAAATTGAATATCCAAAACCCGACAATACAATTAGTTTCGATCGATTGTCATCGGTTTTCCTGTCGAGTACCAATCATGAAGAAAACCAACCATGTCATTTGCAGCTAACTGACGAAACAATACCGGTTAATGTAAATTTGGCAAAGTGGGATGAGCCGGCACAAAGATATTGTCCTGCGGCTGTTTATGAAATTGTTGAAGAAAATAATGTGACAAGTTTTAGAATAAACTCGCAAAATTGTGTACACTGCAAAACCTGTGATATCAAAGACCCAAGTCAGAATATTACTTGGGTGACTCCGGAAGGTGGCGGAGGTCCGAACTATTCGAATATGTAATGCTGATGATGAAACGAATTTGCTTTATTTTCTTCCTGATTTTTTCAGCATCACTATATGCTGAGAGGGACACTCGTTGGGTGGAAATTGGTGAAGGAACCTACGAACAAGGCTTTCTTTTTCCATACAAGATTAAGCTGTCAGTTCCATACGGAGTTAAAAATATTGACGAAATCAAACAAGGACTTTTTCCGGTAAAAATAGAATTAGACTGGTTGTTGATTCAATATTCCAAAGAAGATGTCGGGAAACTGTTTTATCGTCAGTTCAAAGACAAGTTTAAAGACAAGGAAGAAAGTTTCAGGCTTTCACAACATATCATCAATATGTTTCTGAATAAACTTCCATCCGTGCAAAAACATGATCATTGGACATTTATCTATTATCCTGATGAGGGAATGAGATTGTTCATTGATGGTAAGAAAATATATCATTTGGTCGGAGCGGAATTAAACAGAGCTCTCCTTCAATCTTGGTTAAGTAATAACCCTGTATTAACCTCCAAACTTTTTAGTAGAATCCTTAAAATCAAATAAAATATGAAATCTAAATTTATCGCACTCACATTATTGCTTATCTGCTTTAATACCCTAGCAAAAACAATTCCTACTGATCGTATCAATGGTGTAAAAGATGAACGCAATACCATTTATGCCCTGACAAATTCTGAAATATATCTAGACTCAGAAACCCTTGTTTCTAAAGCAACAATTCTTGTTAAAGATAATAAAGTCATAAATATTGGCAATGGAATTAAAGTGCCGGAAAATGCCGTTGTTCATGACATGAACGGGGCTTATATATATCCTGGTTTTATCTTGATGGATAGTGATTATGGATTGAAAGAAGCACCGAAACCGGAACCATTTTCTTTTTTTGGAAAAGAGGTTTGGGACAATACTTTACCGGGTGCGGTTAATACCAATGAAGCGATAAAGAGTTCCTTTAACGCGGTGAGTGAGTTTAATCACGACTCAAAAAAAGCAGAAGAATTAAGAAAATCCGGCTTTACAACAGCACTCATTTCAAAACACGATGGAATTATGCGTGGAACATCTGCTTTAGTGAGTTTGGACGATGATTCTGAGCAACAAAGTATTTTAAATTCTCAGCAATCATTTCACTTGTCATTCAATAAGGGTAGCTCGAAACAATTATTTCCAATTTCACTCATGGGAGCATCCTCACTTGTCAGACAAACATGGTTGGATGCTCAATGGTATGCACAGCAAAAAGGAATGTATGTGGACTTGGACTTACAAGCATTGAACGAAGCTGAAAATTTGCCGACAATTTTTCATACCTCAAACTGGCAACAAACGATGTTGGCAGATAAGTTGGCAAGAGAATTTGGTAAAAATATCATTATCAACTCTTCCGGTGATGATTACAAACATATTGATTCCATCAAGAAGCTGGGAAGAAGTTTGATTGTTCCAATCAATTATTCAAAAGCACCGGATGTAAGCAATAATCTGGACGCATGGGATGCCTCATACGAAGAGATGAAAGAATGGGAATTATCACCGTATAATTTTTACTATTTGCATAAAAACGACATTGAATTTGCAATCACACCGGCAAGTGGAAACCTCAAAGATTTCATCAAAGATTTACGCAAAGCTGTTGAGAAAGGACTTCCAAAAAGTTCAGCCTTGGCTGCACTGACTCGTGTTCCTGCCAAAATATTGAATAATAAGAACTTGGGTCATTTGAATAAAGGAGCGTATGCTAACTTTTTGATTTCACAGGGGGATTTATTTTCAAAAGACGGTCAATTGGTCGAAAGCTGGATTAATGGACAGCGATATGTCCTTGCGGGTTTTGTCAAACTTTCATCCGGAAAATACCAATTGGTGCAAGGAGATAATAAGACCGAATTGGAATTGACGATATCTGAAGGAAAGACCAATCTGAAATCAACCGATGAAGAAAATAAGGATAAGTTTTCTTTCAAAAGCGAAGGAGACTTCGTGACTCTGGAGATAAAATCAGAAGACAAAACCGAGAAGTTATTCGGGTTGATTGAGAATAATTTGGCAAAAAATATTCCCGGGCAACTTCCGGAATGGCAACTCCAAAGAATTGATGATCTCCAAGATGTCAAGAAAGAAGAAGTTGATGAACTCAATATTCCTCAGATTCCCAAGCCATTTTCAGCTTATGGAATGCATCAGACTCAAGATTACAATAGTGTTTTGCTAACAAATGCAACTGTCTGGACCAATGAATCAGATGGAGTTCTGACAGAAGCCGATGTGTTTATCAAAAATGGCAAAATCAGTGATGTTGGGCAAAAACTCAAAGTTAAAGCAGATAAAGTGATTGATGCCAGCGGAAAACACATCACGGCCGGAATTATTGACGAGCATTCACATATCGCTCTATTGTCAGTCAATGACATTGCAGTCAACTCATCAATGGTTCGCATGGAAGACTCTTTAGACTCAGATAACATTAATATCTATCGGAATTTGGCCGGTGGTGTGACTGCCGCCCAATTATTACATGGTTCGGCGAATCCAATTGGCGGACAATCTGCTTTAATAAAAATGCGTTGGGGAGCTGTCGGTGAAGAGTTGTTGATTGAAGATGCTGATGAATATATTAAATTTGCGTTGGGTGAAAACGTCAAACGATCACGTTCTGAAAACTCAAGCAGGTATCCGCTCACCCGTATGGGAGTCGAGCAAGTTTATCGAGATGCTTTTACAAATGCCAAAGCTTATGAGAAACAATGGCAGGATTACAATAAGTTGAGTAAAAAAGCGAAAGCAAAAACACCTCCACCTCGAAGAGATTTAATGCATGAATCCACTTTGGAGGTGGTTAACAGCGAAAGATTTATTTCTTGTCACTCTTATGTTCAGTCAGAAATCAATATGTTGATGGATGTGGCTGAAGATTTTGATTTCAAAGTGAATACATTTACACATATACTCGAAGGATATAAAGTTGCTGATAAGATGTTGGGACACGGCGTGGGTGCTTCGACTTTTTCAGATTGGTGGGCTTATAAGTGGGAAGTGAATTATGCGATTCCCTACAACCCCACAATATTAACCAAGGTTGGGGTGACGACTGCGGTCAACTCCGATGATGCGGAAATGTCCAGAAGACTCAATCAGGAGGCAGCCAAGTCTATAAAATATGGCGGTCTATCTGAAGAAGACGCATTGAAAATGGTAACTTTGAACCCGGCAAAATTACTTCATCTGGATGATAGAATGGGAAGTATCAAAGTTGGAAAAGATGCCGATATTGTGCTTTGGAATGATAACCCAACAAGCATTTACGCAATAGCAGAGAAAACCTTTGTTGATGGTCGTTTATTGTTTGACAGAGAGCAACAAACAGAAATTGAGTCATCAATTGAGAAAGAAAGGCAACGTCTTATCAAAGCCATCAATGAATCATCAGAACCGAAGAAACCATCTGCAAAACCACCGGCTAAACAAATGCATTGTGACAGTATCACCGGCTATGAATATTTAACGGAGGAAGTGCTATGAAAAAACTCATATTTTTAATCGTATTTTCGGCAGCCGTTTCCGCTTTACCACCGGCTCCATCAGATAAACAGGAAAGTGTGGTTTATCACAATGCGAATATTCATGTTGGTAACGGACAATACTTTCCAAATGCAACCATTGCTTTCGAGAATGGTAAGATAACCCGTGTTGGATATTTTAAAATGGCATGGAAACCAACTGATATTGACTTAAAAGGCAAACACGTTTATCCGGGGTTTATTTTGCCTGTGACAAATTTAGGATTAACTGAAATTGGTGCCGTTAAGGCGACAAAGGATGATGCGGAAACCGGATTAATCAATCCGAATATTCGATCCATTTCAGCGTATAACACAGACTCGGAAATCACCCCGACTCTTAGGTTTAACGGGATATTGCTGGCACAAGTCACGCCACAAGGTGGTTTGGTCAGCGGCTTGTCTTCAATTGTTCAACTGGATGCCTGGAATTGGGAAGATGCTACTGTGGTTGCAGATGATGCATTGCATATTAACTGGCCGAATCATGTACAGAATAGGTTTGATTTCTCCACTTTTACAATGAAAAAAGAAGAGAATAAAGAATTTCAAACTCAGGTCAACTCAATTAAATCATTGTTTATAGATGCTAAAAATACAGCTAACTCAAAATCTCAAAGTGATAATTTGAAACTAAAAGCAGTAGAGCCTGTTTTTACATCAAGCAGAAAGGTTTATGTTCATACTGATAACCCTGTAGCAATCATAGAATCAATTACATTCCTGCAAGAAGCCGGAGTGAAAAATATTGTTTTAGTGGCAGGGCAGGGAGTTGAGCCGGTGATTGATTTTCTTAAAAAGTCCGATGTTTCAGTTATCGTCAACGGAGTACACAAGTTGCCTGATCGTTCGGATCAGTCTGTTGACAATGGTTACATCACAGCAATTAAGCTGCATAAAGCAGGCGTTCCAACAGCTCTTGGTTATCCATCAGTAATGAGTGGCAGAAATCTGGCTTTCACTGCCGGAACCTTGGTTGGATATGGCATCGAGAAAGAGCAGGCACTACAAATGATAACATCTGCAACAGCAAAAGTTCTGGGAATTGATAAGTCTTACGGCACATTGGAAGCAGGTAAAAGTGCTACACTAATAATCACTGAAGGGGATGCTCTGGATATGAAAGGCAATATTCTTACCGATGCCTATATTGATGGTAGAAAAATCAATCTCGTGGGAAGGCAACAGGAGCTGAACAAGAGATATATGGAAAAATATAATTTATGAGAATAATGTTCTTATCAAAAGGGAAACTTATGCAAAGAAAGATAGCTTTTTTGTGTTTATTGCTTTGTTTAAGTATTTCATTGGCTTTTGCAAATTCAATTGATGCAACCCGGACATTTATTTTATCAGAGGATACTAATCTCGATGATCCGATAAAACTTCGTCAGGCTTTTGCCCAGATTTTGGCAATGAACACGGGTGAGAATATTTTTGATATTTTGCAAAATCCGCTTTTTCTTGAAACCAATCCAAAATCGGCAGTCAAACGAGCTTATTTTGAAAAAATCGAACGTAAATATTTATCCGGCGATGTGAGCAAATACTGGTTTCATGTCGTTATGGATGAAGATTTTATATTGCAAATGGTACAAAAAGCCGGGTTTTCACTGCTTCCTCATGAAAGACAAGAAATTATGTTGTGGGCAGTAAAAGAAGAATGGATTGAACATGATGAAGAATTTAGTCTGTCTCGTGAAAAAGGACTGGATTATGCATACAATGATGAAAAGTTCACTTATTGGTTTAACAAATGGAGTCAATCATTAGGCTTGATTTTTACAAATCCTGTACTTGATGAAAGTGATATGCTTGAGGTTTCACAAGAGTCGATTAAAACATTAACTTATGATGCCAGTCAACAATCACTTGAGAGATATCATACCGAACAAAGCTCACTGATATATTTTGAAAGAGATGAAGGTACTGTCAAAGTGCGTTCCGGTTATTTTGATAAAACTGGCAATATGACATTGAAGCACTTTCAGGAAATCTCAGAGAACGAAGATATTGTTTGGTTTTCGGTAATGGCTGATATTTTTGATAAGTACGCATCCTTGCGCCGAATTAAAAGCTCAAGTTTGCAAAATCACTCTGTTCAAATCGAAGTTCATTCGATTCAAGGTTATGATCAGGTCAGAGAAGTTGAAAAATACTTACAGAAGTTATCGGTTGTCAGGCAAATGGATATCATCGCCGCTTCAAAGGGAAGTTTGATTTTAAAAGTTGATTTAATAGTATCAAGTGATACATTTTTAGAAATACTTGAAAATGATAACTTCCTTGAACGCAATCAAAATAACCCCATAAATAGACTTGTATTTGATGTAATTAATCAGGAATTATGACTTGGCTAAGCTATTTACCGAACGCTATTACAATTGGAAGAATTCTGGCAATGATTCCGTTGGTTTGGTTTATGTTGGAAAAACAATATGAATATGCTTTGTATGTTGCATTAGCGGCCGGTTTTTCAGATGTGCTGGATGGATTCCTTGCTCGTAAATTCGGTTGGGAAAATTGGCTCGGTGGCGTGCTTGATCCGTTAGCTGATAAGTTTATGATGCTTTGTTGTTTTCTTGTTTTTGCTGTTCAGGGTATTGCTCCGCATTGGCTTTTGATTCTGATTCTGGCAAGAGACGTTGTTATCATAACCGGAGCGACTTTTTATCACTTTACAATAGTAAAAGTTGACAAGGCGAAACCCAGTATCGTCAGTAAATTAAATACGGCTTTCCAAATTTTATTGATATTAGTTTTATTAGCTCATCTGTCAGTTTATCAGGTTGAGTCATTTATAATCAAAGCATTGATTTATCTTGTTACATTTTTAACCATTGCCAGTGGCTTTCACTATATTTATTTTTGGGGAAAGAAAGCTATTGTTGAACATGAAAAACAAATGCAAAATAAAGGGGAATGAAGATCATGTTTTCTAGCTCGAACCGTTGGTATTTTATGGCAGTTTTTCTGCTATTGGGATTCTTTATTTATCTACTTTCTCCAATACTGACTCCATTTGCAGTGAGTGCTTTGATTGCATATTTGTTTGATCCGCTGGCTGATAAACTCGAAAGTTGGAAGTTAAGCCGAACTCTTTCAGTTGTTATTGTATTTTTTATGATGACATTGATTGTATTTATTATTCTGTTATTTTTAATTCCAACTCTTGAACATCAAATCAGCAAACTGATTACCAATTTACCACAGTATTTTGTCTGGATGAGTGAACATATATCTCCCTGGTTGAAAGAAAAATTTGGTATTCAGACCGATATTTTTAATATGTCTGAGGTAACTGCTTTATTGAAAGTTCATTGGAATGAAGCGGGTGGTATTGCTAAAAATTTATTAGCATCACTCTCAAAGAGCAGTTTAGTTGTTGTTAATTGGTTGATGAATCTGTTGCTGATTCCTGTTGTGACTTTTTATTTATTGAGAGATTGGGATATCTTAACAGCAAGAGTCGGAGAGCTGATTCCTCGTCCGGTTTATCCGACAATTAATAAATTGGTGACAGAATCGAACTCTGTTCTGAGTGCTTTTTTGCGTGGTCAGTTCTCAGTGATGCTGGCATTGGGAATTATTTACACTATTGGTCTATGGATAATCGGACTTGATTTCTCATTGCTGATTGGAATGGGAGCCGGTTTGGTTTCGTTTATTCCCTATCTTGGAGCCATTACCGGGATGGTTGTAGGAGTGATTATTGCTTTCATTCAATTTGGTGATGTCACTTATGTGATTTATGTATTATTGGTATTTGGTATTGGACAATTACTTGAAGGCATGGTTTTGACTCCTTGGCTGGTTGGCGACAGAATCGGGCTTCATCCCGTTGCTGTCATATTTGCGGTGCTTGCTGGTGGTCAGCTTTTTGGTTTTGTTGGTATTTTGCTTGGTTTGCCTATTGCTGCTGTTGTGATGGTGTTGTTGAGATTTGCCCACCAAAACTATATCAACAGTAAGATGTATGGAGACGAACAAGAAATACGACTATCCAGCAAGGAAGAACTCGATGAAAACAGCGAATCAGATGATGAGCAAAAATAATGTACAAATTCCTCTGAATTTTCCAAATCAGAATTATCAAACGTTAGAAAACTTTGAAGTTGGTGAAAATGATTCGCTAGTTGAATCATTAAATAGTTTTTTAACAACTGACTCTGAAAATTTATTTTATTTTTATGGCGCTGAAGGTAGCGGTAAATCCCATTTGTTGAACGGGTTGGTTGAAAAACTGAAACAAGACGGTATCTCTGTAGTTATTCCAACAACTACAGATATTGCCAATCGCTCTCATGTTTCTCTGATTCAAATGTTTGATGTTTTATGTCTTGATGGTATTGAAAAACTCGCCAGCGATAGTTTGCTCGAAGAATCATTGTTTTTCTGGATTAATGAGGTTCGGCAGTACAATAAAAAATTAATACTTTCATGTCAATTCTCCGCTAAAAACGAGCTGTGGAAGTTGCCCGATTTGCGATCTCGCTTATTGTCAGGTCGAACACACCAAATAAAACCGTTAAACAGAAAACAAACATGGAGCATTTTTTTCAAAATTGCAGCACAAAAAGGAATTAACTTTGATGAAAAAGCAGAAAGTTACCTGCAAAAACAATTAAAAGTAAACTTAAAGTTTCTAATGAATGTTCTAGATGCACTTGAGAGTGCCATTCATGCAGAGAAAAGAAAAGAAAAAATTTCAATTCACTTTATCAACAAAATATTACCAACAGTTCTTGAGTAATCTTGTTGTTTCATAGATAATACTAACCGACTTTCGCCGGTCACCCGGCAACGACTAACAGCGGACTTGGTCAGGCCCGGAAGGGAGCAGCCACAGTTGTGAATTCGTGTGCCGGGAGCGGCTGGCGGAAGTCACTATTCCTTTCTTTTTTCTAATTCAAAATAGATTTATTTTCAGAATGTAAAACGCTTGGATGTTGTTATCCAATGTTTTATAGTTAGTGCTTTCTATTTCTCAGTACATTTATGAACTTCAGAAGCGATAACGAAGCACCGGTCAATCCAATAATTATGCAAGCCATCATTGATGCCAACCAAGGCTATGATGAATCTTACGGTTATGACAAATATTCCGAAGCTCTGACGGAAGAGTTTAAACAACTTTTTGGTTGCTGGTGTGAAGTGATTCCGCTGGCAACAGGAACTGCTGCAAATTCGCTGGCAATTGCTTTGGCAGCACCACCCTATGGAAGTGCATTTTGTTTTCATCGTTCACACCTAAATGCGGATGAATGCGGAGCACCAGAATTCTTTTCCGATGGAGTCAAACTGATTGGAATCGACGGAGAAAATGGAAAAATAGATTTAGATAAACTGGAAAATACATTGGCAAATAGTGGTGTTCACGGAGAACATGAGTGTTTACCATCAGTCATAAGTATCACGCAAAGTACAGAAGCAGGAACCATTTACTCTTCAGAAGAAATGGATCGGCTCTTAGAAATTAAAAACAAATACGGACTTTATCTGCATATTGATGGAGCAAGAATTGCAAATGCGGTAGCAGCACTCAATCAACCCATTGCCGAAATGACATGGAAAAAAGGAGTGGATTTATTATCTTTTGGGGCAACAAAAAACGGTGCGATGATGGCTGAAGCATTAGTCATTTTTAATCCGAAAATTATCGGAGATATTAAACGCCGAAGAAAAAGAGCCGGTCATTTAATTAGTAAAATGCGTTATGTGTCTGCTCAATTATTGGCATACCTTAAAGATCACTTGTGGCTGAAATTAGCCAATCATGCCAATTCGCAAGCTCAATATTTTTATGAGTCGCTAAAGAACTCCCACAAATTTGTTTACCCGGTTCAGGCAAATGAAGCTTTTTTGCAACTTCCGATTTCTGTCATCTCAGAATTGCGAGTCAAAGGCTTTGAATTTCATATCTGGCCGGGAAGTAACGATATTATCCGCTTGGTGTTTTCTCATTCGACAAAGAAAGATGATGTTACCAATTTGATTGAAACTATCGTGAATCTTTGCAAATGACACCTTGTATCAATTACCTAATCAAGGCAAAAGTCCCATATCAGATTCATGAGTACGAACATGATTCGGACTCTAAATCTTATGGATTGGAGGCTGTTGAAAAGCTCGGACAACCGGACACAAAAATATTTAAAACTCTGGTTATTGATTGTGGAGCAAACGACCTTGCCGTTGCAGTCATTTCGGTTGCCAAAAGTTTAAATTTAAAAAGTTGTGCCAAATTCTTGAAAACCAAAAAAGCCACAATGGCTGATGCTAAACTCGTGGAGAGAGTAACAGGTTATATTCTTGGTGGTGTGAGTCCGCTAGGTCAAAAGAAGAGACTTAAAACCATTGTTGATATTTCTGCAATGAATCAAGAAACAATTTTTATAAGTGCAGGTCGTCGAGGACTGGAAGTAGAAATCTCGCCTCACGACCTAACAAAATTAACTTCCGGTTTATTCTGTGATATTTCTCAATAGTTTTTCAAATAATCAAAAGAAAATGTAAATAATACTTTACATTTACAAGAATTACACTAAACTATATGTAAAGTTTAATTTACATTAATTTGAGGTGAGTTCGTATGTCACATTGGAAACCAAAATATTTAAAACAATTTATTGCAGGAATTTTCGGATATTCAGTATTGATTCCATTTGTAATGATCGCAAAAAACCAGGAATACTTATCTTTAACAACAAAAATGTTAATCGTAATGATACCAATCATTCCGTTTATACTTGCAGTTAACGCACTTGCAAAAAACTATAGAGAAATGGACGAGTTCTGGCAGAAAGTTATCGCTGAATCCTTTATCTGGACGCTCTCATTGACTGCAATAAGTAGCCTTGGCCTTGGGATGTTACAATTGCTGGGTTATGTACCGAGAGTTTCTTTAATATTTGTTTTTCCATATATGATTTCGATGCTGGGATTAAGTCTGCTTTTTGTTAAGAAAAAATACCTCTCATGAAAAACAGAATAAAGGAACTAAGGCAGGAGAATGGTTGGTCACAACAAGATTTGGCAGAAAAACTCCAAGTCTCCAGGCAGTCAATTATCGCAATTGAGAAAGGCAGATTTGATCCCAGTTTGCCTTTGGCTTTCAGGATATCAACTCTATTTCAACTATCAATTGAAGAAATTTTTGAGAATTAAATTAATCAAAGATACACATATTTTTTTCAATCTAATTTAAATGAATCATGTTTATCTAAAATTGCATGTAAAGGCAAACAATTCAAAGTGAACTATAATTATTGCTAGGATATTGATTAATTAAATTTTTAAGAATAGAATATGTGTTCAATAAAAATTGGGTGTTAATAATGAAAAATTTAATTATTTTATTGGCTTTATCAATTCCTTTTGCTTTACAAGCTGAAGTCGATTGCGAAGCTTTATATAGAGATCAGTCTGCTTTAGCTGAGCCTCTGGAGTGTACAGGCTTTGTTCCTACAGCAAAACAAATGAATGCACCAGGAGCAAAAGATGCTGTGACTGATATTGCTAATTTCTTTGAGATGAGAAACAATGATTCCTTTGGAACACATCAGATGGGGGATTTATCAAATCAAACAGTTGGTAATCCTGCATTGGCTGAGACATATTATGCTATGGAGTATGAAGAAACAGGAACGACTTTATATGCAGTCGATTCTAGCACAGGTAATATGGTTACCTTGAATCCGGTTGATGGAACTGCGACTGTAATTGGAGCAACAAATCCTGTTGCAGGACATAATATTTCAGGATTAGCTTTCGATGGAAATGGAAATTGCTATGCAAGCTCAACAAACATATCGGAATCTACATTGTATAGTTGCGATAGATCTACAGGGGCACTTACAGTAATTGGAACACAATCTACTGCTGCTGGAGTTATAGATATTTCTGCAAGTTGTGATGGAACTGTTTATGCTCATGACATTGTTAGTGATAGCTTCTATACACTGAATACATCTGATGGGTCTGCAACTTTATTGGGAGCTCATGGTTTAACAGCTAACTTTGCTCAAGGTATGACTTATGACCGTGAGGCGGGAGAACTTTACGCTTATATTTACACCGGTGGTGGCACAAATACATATGCTAGAGTAAATCAAACAAATGGTTCTATCACTGCCTTGAATGTAGATAATCCGTTAGGTGAGTTTGTAGGTGCATCACAAACATCATGTGCTCCACCACCACCTCCACCAGTTATACCAACTCTTGGTTTTTATGGATTGTTAGCTTTGATATTAACACTAGGTATATTTGGAAAAAAATTCATCAAGAATTAATACTAAATAAATATCATATCTTATAAAAAAGGAGGCTTCGGTCTCCTTTTTTATAATTTCGGATTAGCCAAAGCAGTTAAAGGATTAACTTATTAATAATGGGCCATTCATTCCCAAACTAATTGAACAGTGGTTTTATATGAAAATCGAAAATATTCATAATCGATAATTTCAAAGAACTTTATTAGTCTAGTTCCTTAAATTTAAATAATTACTCATAATCAAATAATTAAATAAAACTTCCGTGAATTCAACAGTATCTTTTTGATCTATATGTGAACTGTCTGGAGAGTTAAATATTCCTAAACCAGTAACATCATTGAAATGTACAGCGTGTAAGTTCGGGCTATCTTCGATCAGTTTCCAGTATTTTTCTCTGGGATAAAATTTTTCATCAAGGTTCCAGTGCTCCTCAAATGATGGAAATCTAACCAGTATGACTTTGCCACCCCTGTTTTCGATTGTCTTTGAATAATTAATTAATAAATCGACATTCCTTTTCCATTTATCTGGCTCGGTAGGTGGTTCATCTCTATAGTTTTTTTCTTTTTGTTTGACGAAGTGATTATAAAGATTCTTTTTATTGACTAAATCATAATTTCCTGATGATGATTGATCCAAATGGGTTGAAATATAAAATGCTTTTGGAAAGGCATGATTCTTATCGTAATAATTGATGATATCTTCCATTCTTAATGTTGGATGAAGAAACCGGATATTAGCTTTTAAAGCAGCTGTTAAAAAGGCATCAAAAGACTTATAAAACGTTGATTCCTTCTCATAATACAGGTTTTGTTCTTCCTGCATATCAAGATATCTATCTTCCATTGCTTGAGCATTAATTGAAGCCAATATAATTCCTCTAAAGTTTTGATCCTCGGCTAAAGACTTCAAAGTAGCCATAGGATAATGTCCATTGATGCTAAGCTGTGTGATGTGATAGTTTCTTAGTTTTTGTTTGAGATAAGGAATATTTATTCCAAGCTGGCTTCTGGACGCTCCTACTATAACTAACTCATTTTGCTTGCTAGTGATACTCGATCTATACCATGACCATAAGTCGTTATTGCTTTCTATAGATGCATTAAATCCTCTTTGTTTTAGAAAATACTCGTATCCTCCCAATAATCCAATGACTAAAAGGATTGTAATTATCCAGGTTTTTATCCAAACTGAGTCATTTTTATTCATATTAAAATTGGAAATATATAAAGGCATCCGAGTTTCCGGATGAAATAGAAATTAGAATTATACAAAGCGATAAATATATTGCTCTTATAGTAACCGGCAGAGAAACAATCAAGTCAAGAATAGATCGGTTTCTAAATGCATATTGCAAAATAAACATAGTAACAAAAGTGCATGTTACAACTTGTGTCCAAAGAGTCCACTGAATGATAGATTCTCCATTGGTCGGTTTGAACATACTTAGAATGATAGAATTGGCTTGATTTAAGTTTTCTGCTCTGAAAACCACAAATGCAATCATCACCAAGATAAAAGTCATGAAACTGATAATTAGTTTGAAAAAAAGATTATCGGTAATTTTTCCAGACATAGGGATGCTACGAATCCATCGCTCTGCAATTAAATAAAAACCATGAATCGCTCCCCAGATTACAAATGTCCAAGCTGCTCCATGCCATAAGCCGCCAAGAAGCATAGTTATCATTAAGTTTCTAAAAGTGAGGGTTTTTCCTTTTCTATTTCCTCCAAGTGGGATGTAGAGATAATCTCTTAACCATGATGAGAGAGAAATATGCCACCGCCTCCAAAAATCTGAAAAACCATGAGCTGCAAATGGAGCTCTAAAGTTCAATGGAATTACAAAGCCTAACATTAATGCCGTTCCAATTGCACAAAGCGAGTAACCTGCGAAATCACTAAATATTTGGGCATAAAAAAAGACTCCGGCTAACCATGATGAAAGAGTATCAACTGCTTGAGTGCTAGCAAAAACTTTATCAACAAATGGTGCAAAAAAGGCATCAGCTAATACTGTTTTAGTAAACAAGCCAATTATTAATAAACTTAAACCGAGAGAAAATTGATCGAAGTTAATATGGTTTTGAACGCGTAATTGGGGTAAAAAATCTTTTGCTCTGACAATTGGACCAGCGACTAATTGCGGAAAAAAACTGACAAATAGTGCATAATCGAGAAAGCTATGATGCGTTTTTAGTTTTTTATTATAGACATCAATCGTATATGATAATGTTTGAAATGTGTAAAAGGAAATTCCCATTGGTAAAATAATTCCCGGGTCAAATGATTGAAAACTAAATCCAAAGACACTGAGTAAATTTTGGAAATTTTCGAGGATAAAGCCACTATATTTGAATATAGACAGAATTCCTAAATTAAATGAAAGACTGATCACCAACCATCGCTTTCTAATCTTGTGTGATGGGCTTTCGTCAATTTTTTTTGCAACTTTCCAATCAACAATTGTTGATAAAAATAACAGAAGTATAAACGGTGGATTCCAAGCTGCATAAAAAATGTAACTCCCAATCAACAGATTGATTTTTTTTACATTCCAGCTTATTCTTGAATAATGAAGAATCATGATTAATGTAAAAAAAACTATAAATGTAATTGAGTTGAATAGCATGTATTTT
>JAGRJP010000126.1 GCA_020442665.1 Lysobacterales bacterium | reverse complement strand
TGGTGTGATAAACCAATTGAGCCGGTAGAGTAAAAATCAATTGTCTGTTATTACCTGTTGTGATTTCTGACCATGAAGAAATATTCCTCTTCTCGACAGAAAAAGAATCAGAGTTATAATTGATTTGATACTTTGGATTTAATTTTGAATCAATTCCAACAAGAACAAAGTCAGGCATTGCTTTTAAATGATTTTAATAGCGACATTATACCCCAACAATATCACGAAAAATGATATTGTCAGGGCATAAATATAAATGTTATAACGCTTTTCTGTATTTTGGCATCAACCAGAATGCCAACGCAGGAAGTATCAGTAATGCACCTAACATATTCAAAACAAACATGAAGGCAAGTAAGATACCCATATCAGCCTGGAATTGTAAATCACTGAACATCCAGGTTCCTACTCCAACAGCCAAGGTGATTGCTGTAAAGAAAACAGCTTTACCGGTTAATCTCAAAGTTGTGTAATAAGCATCATAGAGACTCTTTCCTTCTTTGAGGAATCCTTGGAGTTTGCTAAAGATGTAAATTCCGTAATCCACTCCGATACCAACACCTAAAGCCACAACCGGCAAGGTGTTAACCTTTAGTCCAATTCCCATAAATGCCATTAATGCATAAGCCAGGAAAGAAACTAATGCTAGCGGGATTACAATTGTAAGTGTGCCAAATACAGATCTGAAAGTTAATAGACACAATACAATGATTGCAGCATAGACCAAAATCAGCATTGGCATTTGAGCTGCTTTTACAACATCATTTGTTGAAGCCATTACACCAACATTACCGGTTGCCAAACGGAAACGAACTTCCCCTTCTGCAAGCTCATCCAAGTGAGTTTGTTTTTGAGGGTTATTGGTCTTAAATGTTTCAATAACGCTACTTAATGAATCCATATCAGCTTTTGAATTGGCATCAAAACCACTGACAGAGTCTCCAATTGCAGATAGTTTTATTGGAGTCTCATCTCCCAAGGCGTTGATTGCAGTGATTAGATTATTGACAGAGGCACTATCATTTCTATCAAAGGCATAAACTGAATCTACAGCTTCTGTAAGGTTTTTATCAACTTTTGGAGGGTAAGCTTCACGATACTCATCCACTGCCGCAACAACTCGGGAAATAGTTGAGGCTTTATGATCTTCAGTAAAAATCATCACCGGCATTGCACTACAATCCTTGTTTAATAACCCGGTATCTGTCTCGATTCCGGATAAACTTTGCCTCATAACAAATTGATTTCTCGATAATGTTTTCCACTTCGGACTACCTTCATTCCATCCTGCTGTAATCACTTTAGCATATTGAGAAAGAGTTATTACTTTTTGAACACCTTCAACATTTTGCATGTGCCATGCGAAACGATCGATATTTTCCATTGCTTTATAACTCTCGGTACAGGCATTACCACTTGATTCTGCAATCACACTAATCATGTCAACACCTAATGAAAACTCACTACTAATTGTTTGAGCATCGAGATTGTATTTTGCATCCGGTCTTAACTCAGGAACACCGGCTTGAGAATCACCAATTTGCATTTCCTGAGATTTCATATAACCGAAATAAAATAAACCAATTAATACAAGTACGGAAAGTGTAGCCAGAGGATTCTTTGCAAATCCGGCAATGGCTTTCCAAAAGCTTGAGTCGCTATTTTTCTTATCAAGGCATTTTTGGCAAAACTTACTAAAATTCGCTGTGTTTATAGTTGATAAAAGAATAGGCATCAAAATCAAGTTGGTAATAATAATCAACGCCACACCTATTGTTGCTGTAATTGCTAATTCCTGAATGATGCGAATATCAATAAAGTAAATTGTTGCAAATCCGATTGTATCAGAAAGTAAAGCTATAATTCCGGGTGCTAATAATATTGCAAAAGTCGCTCGAGCCGCATGATCTCCGTCCCATTCTCCATGTGGATGAGCGATAATTTGATCAGTCCACGTCGAAATCATTTGTACTCCATGACTGACGCCTATTGCAAATATCAAAAAAGGTGTGAGGATATTCATCGGATCGATTCCGAATCCAAGTAGTTTTAGAGTCCCTAATTGCCATATCACTGCAACCACAGAACAAATAAGTGGATAAATCGTCAGTTTAATACTTCCGGAATACCAGAATAACAACACAGCAGTTATTAAAATTGCCAAACCAAAGAAGTAAACGACCGATTTTGCTCCATTTGATATATCACCAACAATTTTAGCAAATCCAATAACATGAATAACCTCTTCATTTCCTTTTTCGTGTTTCTTACGAATTTCTTCAAGTTGCTCGGCGACTCTTTGATAGTTGATTTTTTCATGAGATACCGGATCTTCTTCCAGTAGTTCAGCCCATACCATCGCACCGTTAAAATTCTCTGCAACCAATCGACCGACAACACCTGCTTTAACGATATTTCCTTTGACTAAATCGAACATCGCAGGAGTTGGAGTAAAGTCAGACGGTATTACATTACCACCGGCGAAACCATCCTCAACAACTTCAACAAATCTGACATTTGGTGTAAAGATAGACGTTACACTTGCGGGAGAGACACCTTTAATTGAGAAAACATCATCTGTTACCGCTTCAAGCGTTCTGAAAAAGCTTGGAGTGAACATATCACTGCCATCTTGTGTCATAACAGCGATAAGTAGTCTGTTAGCTCCTCCAAATTCAGACTCATAATCCATGAATGTCTTCATGTATTCATGCTGAAGAGGTAGTTGCTTTTTAAAACCTGCATCAACTTTTAATTGGCTAGCAAAAAAGCCCATAGCAACTGTAACTAATACCAATAATAGGATTATTAGTTTTTTATTGTTGAAGATGAGATTTTGTAAAAAAACCATCGTTTTTGAATAATTTTCACTCATAATTTCATCACCTAAATTGTTTTGTGCTAATACCGTTTTCGCCAATAAAAATCAGTATATTACCTTTTACAGATAACACATCTGCGTAATCACCATCGCTACTTGGAAGTTCTACTTTTGATAAACTCAAATTTTTATACTGCAAAGCCGCACCGTTTGCTCCAACCAACAATATTTTATTGTTTATTGTATGCTCTGACCCAAATAAACTATCATGAATTGGCGACTCAATTTGCTCGAATGTATCTCCAAAATCCGAAGTCACTAAGACATTTCCTCTCAGACCATAGGTTATAATTTCGTTCCCAAACAATATGGCACCAAACATTGAGCCGGAATATGGTAAATCGAGACTTTCCCAGTTATTACCTGAGTCAAAACTACGATATGCTTTACCGGATTCTGCTACGACAAAATACTTAAATTCATCAACTTTAATAATTTTGTTTAAATGATAGTCTTCATCTTCTGAGATCAAACCATCATTCCAATTTTTTCCACCATCATAGGTTGTTAAATACGTTCCGTATGCACCAACAGCGAATCCTTCACTTTCGTTTATAAACAACACATCAAGCAAAGGCATTTCACGCTCAACATCTTCAAATTGTTTAGTCCAAGTTTGTCCATTGTCTGAGCTGTGTATAATGGTAGTATCATGGCCCACTGCCCAGATATTACTACCAATCATGGAAACTGCCGTTAAGGTTGCTCTTGTGGGAACTCCTTCTGCTTGTATCCATGTACTTCCGTAGTCTTCGCTTAAAGCAACATGACCTCTCTCACCTACGGCTGCAACAGTCGTGCCATTGTTTTTAATTCCCAAATACAAAGATTTTTCAAATTTAGGCATTCTCTCTGATGTTACTGTTTCCTCTCCCACAGATACAGTCGCTATCATTAATAGTATTAGATTTAATATTAACTTATTAAATTTTCGGATTTTCATAATGTTTCCCACTTCTGAATAAAGTGATTATATCAAGATATTTAATAAATAAAAGGCTGAATAAATCAGCCTTTTATTTAACTTTAAACATGACTCATGCTAAGGAATTATCTACGACCACGACTTCTTAGTGCTTGTGGTGAGTAGTTTGATTCACTTAGAGGAGAGTTGAATGTGTTAACAGGATCTTTATTATCCAGACCTACTGCAACATAACGACCGGATCTCAAATCGTGATGAGTTTCAACTGTTGACCAAAATGTTGGAACATCATAATAATTGATACAGTGAGCTTCTGAAAAACGCCAGATTTCTCCTCTGCGATCATAGTGATCAATCAACATGATTTGATAACTATCTTCATCCAGATAGAATGTTCTTCTGGAATTAATGTGACGAACACCTTCTTTAAGAGTGGCATCAACGATATAAACTCTGTGAAGTTCATAACGCATGAGATCTGCATTCAAATGACCTGGTTGAACTATTTCAGAATAGTCTAAATCACCACTATGAACTTTATAGGAGTTGTAAGGGATATACATTTCCTTCTTACCAACAACTTTCCAGTCAAAACGATCCATCGCACCATTAAACATGTCTGTCATGTCATTCGTTCTTAATCCATCAGATGCAGTACCCGGATTATCATAAGCAACGTTAGGAGCACGTCTTACACGTCTTTGACCCGGATTATAAATCCATGCTTGTCTAGGTGTTTCTTTTTGATTCATAGTCTCGTGAACCAATAGAATTCTTCCCGCCAAACGAGCTGGTGACTCTACAACTTGATAGAAATACAGTAAGATGTTATCAATATCTGCAATCGTATTGCCTTCAGCATAGTATTTGCCCAAGAGTTCTTCTTTAAGTCTTACTAAAGTGTACTGCCCTGTAGCTGTTGGTGCTACTTGGTTGTTGTATCTCACACCGCCTGAACCTTTGTATTTCAGTTTATGATTCCACATTAATTCATAAGCATTTTGCGGATTCGGAAACGGAAAACCTTCTGCAACATCGGATACACCTTCACCATCATCTAGTAACTTACCTGTCTTCCCATTTTCAACTGTTTTATCATAGATACGTTGAGGAAAAGAAGCTGATCTTCTGGATTGATAGACATTCATTTTGTAGGTTTCAGGATATTTTTCAAACATCGCTTTTTGACCGACAGAAAGATTGTCTTCATAATCCTTATAATTGCTCGAGTCTATCGTAAATAGAACTTTATCACCTGCAAATGGATCTTGATGGTGATCACCAGGCTTGTAGCTTGAGGGTGGTTGAGTAATTCCACCAGTCCATGCTGGAATTGTTCCGGCTGCGTTGCCTGCTCTTTCAGCACCTACAGGTGTTTTAGCACCTGAAGAAGAATTCATTTTATACTCTTCTTGTTTTGGTTTAGCTTGAGCAGCCAATCTCGCAGCTTCCGCCTTAGCAGCAGCTTCTGCAGCTTTTTTCTCTGCTTCAGCTTTTGCTGCAGCTTCTTCGGCTAATCTTTCAGCTTCCGCCTTAGCAGCGTCTTCAGCGGCTTTCATTTCAGCTTCTTTTGCTGTTGCAAGTTTTTCTGCCTCAGCTTGTGCAGCTTCTGCTGCCGCTTTTTTATTAGCTTCAGTTTCTGCTGCTAATTTCTCAGCTTCTGCTTGAGCTGCTTTTTCAGCTGCTTTTTTCTTAGCAGCGGCTTCAGCTGCAATTCTTTGAGCTTCTGCTTTTGCTGCTTCTGCTGCTGCTTTTTTCTCTGCTTCAGCTTGAGCCGCAGCTTCCGCAGCTTGTCTTTCTGCCTCAGCTTGGGCAGCTTCTTCTGCCGCTTTTGCTTCAGCAGCCAGTTTTTCAGCTTCTTCTAAAGCAGCTTTCTCAGCCTCCGCACCACATTTCTCTTCACCACATTTGCTTTCAGAGCTATCTCCACATTTTGATTCTGAAGATTCTCCACATTTACTCTCAGAAGTGTCACCACACTTTTCATTACCACATTTCGAAGTATTTTCGGTAACAGTTGGTTCAGCAACAGTCTTAGTGTCTTCGGGTTTAGAACATGCAACAACTAACAAGGATGTTAGAACTACAACTAATGTTTTTTTAACTAAATTCATATTTGTCCCCTATGCTATTTATTAAAATGAATATTTAACATTCAATGACACAAAATCCCTGTCATGTATCATGTTATGAATACCGCCTCCGAAATATGAGGTATAACTTAAATCAGCACCCCATTTTTCCAGATACACAGCACCCAGTCCTAATGTGACAGATTTACTGCCTTCAATAAAATTACCACCCGGTCCAGGAGTTGTTCCTTTTACATCATGATTAAATGCAAGTCTTGGTGATAAATTCACTGGCAATCCAAAAGCATTATTATAATCAAATCTGGTAACTAAACGATAACCCCATGAGAAAGGTGTTGCGAAAAACTCTTCGGGTTCTGTAACAGGATTCACACTCGTTCCACCAGTCAATGCTCCCGCACCGCCACCAGTGTCAGTACCCGGACCATTATATCTCAGCACGCTTGGGTCTGGTAAATCCCACACATTGGTAAAGCCAACTTCTCCCAATACGACAATTTGATCGGCTTTAAATGGATTGTTTGGTCCAAAAAGTTTAGTCGCGGTGAATTGTAACTGACTCACTTCATGTCTTTCCCAGCCTTGAATCATTTCACCCGGATTATATTGACCTAATTGTGATACAAATCTATTATACGGTGCTGGAATCAAAGTATTTAATGGGGTCAATGCAGCAATTAATACTTCCACATCATCAATCTGAAGAGGTACGTTTGGACGATAAGAGTACTCACCCTGCAATGACAGTCCTAGACTATTGATTGTGGTATTAAAGCTCAAACCATACATTTCGATATCTTCAGGATACTCTGTAAAGTATGTGCCAGTATTAGGGCTTGGAGAAGGTCTTTCAGGAGTAACCGGAGCTAGAGCTACACCACTAATTAATGGCAATCTCGAATGATAATTTAGATAATATAAACCAAACTCTGTATCATTGAGTTCAGGTGAAAAATATTTAAATGAAACACCATATTGCCCATGATCACTTGCTCCGGGCACCACACTCCGTTGAATTGAATAATTCTCGACATTACCCGCAATCTGTGCGTACAAATTTCTTGCAGCTTCAGTTGGAGCGAATGCAGCAATTTGCTGAAGTCTTGCTAAATCTGTATATTCAGGAACAATGCCGAACCCTAACATTACGTACTCAGCACCTGGAGTTGCAAAGTCATTTGTTGAAAAATAAGTACCCATAGGATCCGGGTCTGTTTGCTCAAATTCAAGCATATACATTGCTTCCATTGATAAGTTTTCAGTGATTCCAAATGAACCATAAACCATATCAATAGGTAAGAACGCTTCTTTTAACTCCGCACCAGCCACACGAATTTTAGAAACGTCAACTGGATTAATAACATTGATGCCTTGTTGGATGAAAGTACTCTCGCCCCAACTCACAACCTGACGACCTAATCTGATTGTTGCAGGTTGCTCACCTAGATTGAAATCTTTATAAACATACGCATCTAACAAACGAGTTTTATGCCCAACAAATTCTCTGGCAGTTTCAGATAAACCTTCTTTTGAATCATTGGTAAAATCATAAAACGATGTTCCTCGGAAGAATCCACCAAAACTTTTATAGCTAAATCCAAACTCGGTGGTTAATTTCAAAGCATTGGAAATTTTATCACCTTTGTCATAATTCAAATTTCCATTATCCGAATTGATTGACCAACGTCCCGGTGCAGCTGCTCTTTCTTGAACCGTTGAAGGTCTTCCTTCTTCAATGTTCGACCCAACCAACTCATTCAAATTGGCTTTTCCCACGAGACTATCATCGCGTTCTTCAACCCTAACTGCAACACCATAAGATACTGTCGTGTCCCAACTTGCAGAGAACTCTCCCTTATTGAAACTGACTGCTCCTGCAAAAGATGTCAAACCTAATGAAGAGGACAGTATTGCTAGTTTCAATGCATTACTTAATTTATTCTGTTTAATATTTTTCATCATTAATCTCCTCATTATTGACCTTGAACCACAGATGTGTCAGTTACAACAACTGTTGTACCTGCTGTAACAACCATGCTTGCCATTTGAGATTGCATTTCAACCGTTGCTGCAAATGAGGCTGTCGGGTCTAACAAACTACCATGATCACCTGCTGTAAATCTCACAACTCCATCTAACCCTTCAGGATTGGCTGTTGTTGATGAAATTGCCGGCAATCCCATTGCTGCAATGATTGGCTCAGTACCTGAAAGCGGTGCTCCCGGCACAGTGTTTGTAATCACTTGGTCTCCTAAAACCTCGTGGAATAAAATATTATTATTGGCTGCAGTTAACGGTGCATAATTAATTGGATCACCTGCATCAATAACTGTTTGAGTGATTGTCATAAATTGCTCATATAAAGCTGTTCCCGGAGTTAAGCCCGCAGCCTGAAGCCCTGCTCTGATTCTTGGACCAAATGCCGGAGAACCATCCAGTAACTTGGCAATTCCGCCACCACCAACTGAAAGCACACCGGTAGTTACGTTTTCTTCTAAGGCAAGATACATCGTTCCTGTTATCGAACCTAATGATTGTGAAACAAATGCAATTCTTGAACCATCAAAATCAGGTAAACCATCACCGGTGTAATCCATAAATGGAATGGTGTCAGTCAATGTAAACAAATCAGCTACACCTTGTCTGACATTGTCACGAGAGACCAACAAGTTTGCCAGATTAATAAAGTGAGTTGCTGAACCATCTATTATGCCATCAGAACCAGCTGTTCCTGTTGCATTATCTACAAAATCCAAATCAAAGGTTCTTTCCCTTGCTAATGCTGCAAGTGGATTATCTCCACCCACATAAAACGGATTAGTTGTATCTGTTACACCATGTAATGCCAAATCTTGTGCTATGACTGCATATCCAACTGATGCCATGGTATCTGCAATTGCCAACATATCTGTTCTGTTCCGGGTAATTCCATGTTGAAAAACCACAATCGGCCAGCCAGATTCAGGTTTAGTGTGTCCACTATTTGCATTAGGTATAGTCATAATCACGGGATATGTTTCTACCCC
>JAGRJP010000125.1 GCA_020442665.1 Lysobacterales bacterium | reverse complement strand
TGTATTTTGCATTGCAGCGATTTTTGCCAGAAATTTTTCAGGAACTTTAACTTTCTCATGCGTGGTATAATCAAGCATAACGATTCTGCCGGTTCCGATGGAAGTCACTCTAGAGTGCTTTTCACTATAAACAGCATATTCCATCAAAAATCCAAACTCTTGATTTTCTATAACTCTCGCACCAACTTTAATAGTATCGGGATAAGTCAAAGGAAACTTATAACGACAGCTAGTTTCAGCTAGAATTGGAGCGACTTTATCCGGTTTCATCTCCATATCACCAATTTGCTCAAAGAAAGCTATTCTTGCCGATTCAAAATAACGGAAATACATGATGTTATTCACATGATTGAAAGCATCCATATCTCCCCATTGAACTTTTAAATCAATAATAACGGGGTATTTTTTTTCAAAATTTTTTAAGTGATTCATTTCCAGATTTTCTTTATTTCATCATCAATCGGCATCCAGTCAACGTGGGTACTGAAGTAAGCATTTGCTTGTGGCTTTTTATCCAACTCTGTATCAAAATTTGCCAAGGTAATATGCATTTCATCCGGCCATTGTTGCGATTGAAATAAAAAATTACTTCCACACATTGAACAACTTCCTCTTTGTGCTTCTTTAGATGAATGATACCAGGTTATTAAATCTGCACCCTTGGTAAATCGAATATTTTTATTCTCAACACCAACCCATGTCACATAACCGGCGCCATGAAATTTACGGCACATGGAGCAATGACAATGTGCCACCCATTTAGTAGGGAGCTTTATTTCAAAACGAACTTTTTTACACAGACAACTACCTTTGGCCAACTGATTCATAATTATTTGTGATTATAACCAAAATTTCCTTTGTATTCTGCTGCCAATGAAACAAAAACAATCCATGCTGCGACATTTTGTGCCATCTCTTCAGGAGCAATTTTGTCAAATGTATCATCAGCTGTATGGTGCAAATCAAAATAGTTTGTTCCATCTTGTCTCAATCCCATTGTAGCAATTCCATTTTTCTTTAACGGAATAATATCCGGGCCATATTTGCCGGTGTTGCCTTCATATATAATTCCAAGCGGTTCTAGCAACTTTGCCATTATTTTAACAACCGCGAGAGAATCTACTGAGACTCCGGAAGATAATGCATAAATCGGTGCTGCTCCAAAGTCGGATTCAGCAGCTATTATATGGTTTTGCATATCATTTTCATGTGCCTGCGCGTAGGCTTTGGCTCCATCCAATCCATATTCTTCATTCGCCCACAAAACCACTCTGATTGTTCGGTATGGTTTAATTCCTGCATCTTTAATTAGCTTGGCTGTTGCCATTGTTATGGCACAACCTGAAGCATCATCAATGGCGCCTGTTCCTAAATCCCAGGAATCTAGATGTCCGCCAATGACAACAACCTCTTCCGGTTTTTCTCTACCTGTAATTTCACCAATCACATTTTGCGATGTGTACTCTTCACCCCAATGAGATAATAATGTCATTTTTATCTTTATTGGCTTATTCCGTTTTAACATGTTTACCAATAAATCTGCATCCGGATTTGAAATCGCACCTGCGGGTACCAATTCATGCTCCGTTAAATTATGAGTTTCACCAGTTAATTCGTCAGTTATTGAAGCCATCATTGCACCGGTATGAGGGTTTCTTGAATGATAATCAGTACCTATGGAGCGAATAATTGTTCCAACTCCGCCTTTTTGTGCTGTCACATAGGCTGATTTATAACGAGCTGTATTAGCTTTGCCATAACCACTGCCATCTTTCTGTCTTTCCATTCTATTGCTGATGAAAACAATTTTATCTTTGACTTTTGAATCTTCCGCTTTTTCTAGGTCTTCAAACGTTTGGAAATGAACAATTTCAGCAGTAATTCCTTCATCCGTTGTTGGGAAAGACCGGCCCAGTGCTGTGATTTTCAATGGCTGTGGAAACGGAGAAACGACTTCAGCTTGTTCTAATCCCCTAACCCATTTTTTGAATATTACCGGCTCGGTATAAACTTTATCAAAACCTAATTCATTAAATTTACTAACAGCCCAATTAACCCCTTTTATATCATTCGAGCTACCGCCTAGTCTGTGACCGACTTCAGTCGTTAAGGATTCAGCAAGTTTGTATGCTGTATTGTCTGTCTTTGCGAAATCTCGTAATTGCTCGACTTTTTTTATAAAATCTTCAGTAAATATTTTGTTACTAAAGCCAATATTTGAATAAAAGATGATTGAAAGAGTTAATATAAATTTTGACATCGATAACATAATTTTTTTAATGTATCAATTATCTTACAAAATGATAATGAAGTATAGAAAGAACTACAAAATTATGTTTTCATAAATTCCAATCATAAAAAAAGCCTCTGCACTTATGTACAGAGGCTTTGGTATTTAATCCTGGCGATGTCCTACTCTCACATGGGAAACCCACACTACCATCGGCGATACTGCGTTTCACTTCTGAGTTCGAAATGGAATCAGGTGGTACCACAGCTCTATTGTCACCAGAAAATCTGGAGCTTAAGGTTAAACCTTAAGACTGATGTTCTTTAGAATATTAATCTTCAATTTCTTTGATTCAATGACTTCTTTGCAAGAAAATAACAAACTTGTTTAAAGTTAGCTCAATCTGCCCAAAGTTAAAATCCTTTGGGTTATATGATCAAGCCTCACGGGCAATTAGTATCAGTTAGCTTCACACATTACTGCGCTTCCACACCTGACCTATCAACGTCGTAGTCTTCAACGGCCCTTCAGTTATCTTATAGATAAAGTGAGATCTCATCTTGGAAGAGGCTTCCCGCTTAGATGCTTTCAGCGGTTATCCCGTCCGAACATAGCTACCGGGCAATGC
>JAGRJP010000124.1 GCA_020442665.1 Lysobacterales bacterium | reverse complement strand
TGAAATCAATTCCGCTTTATGTGATTTATCTGGTTTCGGTACTTGCATTTATGTGGATTGATAAGAATTCTCCAATGTGGGTTACAGAGTTTATTCAAACTTCGATATTGCCTGAAAAATATTTTGATTGGAGTATTCTTCCACAATTATTAGTTATTCTACATCTTTTTGTTTTTCTATTTGTTTTTTCAATCTGGATATACAAACAAGATACGCTTTTTGCAAATGCTTTGGGGATTTATATCTTTTTGCTACTCGCAATTTACATGCAGTCACAAGGCAAAGATATAGTCATCTTTATGAGTGGTACGATGTTGCTGAATCTTTTTAGTATTCTGAAAGACTCATGGAGCATGGCGTATCTGGATGAACTCACACAATTGCCTGGTCGTAGAGCTTTAAACGAGAAACTAGCCGGTTTGGTGGGAATTTACACCATTGCAATGGTGGATATCGACTTTTTTAAGAAGTTTAATGATAAATACGGACATGACGTTGGCGATGATGCGTTAAAAATGGTGGCTTCCAAATTGAAGTCTTCAATCAATGGTGGAATAGTTTATCGATTTGGAGGAGAAGAGTTTTGTATTGTATTTGGAAATAAAGATTTATCTTTAGTTAAAGAAATTTTGGAAAATGTCAGACAACAGATTGAACAATCCAAATTTATTGTGAATAGAGGAAAAGACTCTAAAGCTAAAAAAAGTGTTCCAATTACAATTTCAATAGGAGCCGCAGATTCAGTTCAGATAAATTCTTCGACAGATGTCCTTAAAAAAGCGGATAAAGCGTTATACAAAGCCAAGCAAAAAGGCAGAAACTGTGTGGTGTTTTAGTTTTATAACTTCTGGCACATGACATATTGACATCATTTGAATTAAAATATGTAGTCATTGAAATAACCAATTGGAGGAGAACCCATGTTTTTAGACAATCCACAAAATATTTTCTTTTTAGTTATCGGAATTCTTGCAATTTTAACTATTAAGAAAACATTCAGTTTTGTACCACAAGGCTATCAATACACAGTTGAAAGATTCGGAAAATACAAAAAAACATTTGATCCCGGTTTGGGAATGAAAGTGCCATGGATTGAATCCATCGGACGCAAAATAAACATGATGGAACAGGTTTTAAATGTTCCGTCTCAGGAAGTTATTACCAAAGATAATGCGGTAGTGACTGTTGATGGAGTTGTGTTTTTCCAGATTTTGAATGCACCGCAAGCTGCTTATGAAGTGAACAATCTTGAATATGCGATTTTAAACCTTACTATGACAAATATTCGTACGGTTCTTGGAGGCTTGGATTTAGATGAGTCACTTTCAAAAAGGGATCAGATTAATCATAGATTATTAGCGGTGGTCGATGAAGCCACATCGCCTTGGGGTGTTAAGGTAACTAGGATTGAAATTAAAGATATTAAACCTCCACACGATTTGGTTCAAGCGATGGCTAGACAGATGAAAGCCGAAAGGGATAAACGTGCTGATATTCTGGAAGCAGAAGGTGTGAGACAATCGATGGTTCTACGTGCTGAGGGTGATAAAAGATCT
>JAGRJP010000123.1:4482-6479 GCA_020442665.1 Lysobacterales bacterium | reverse complement strand
CACGAGAAGTGATAGCCCCTCCTCCTATTGGCGGAGATATCTAGGATTTAAGAAAATGAACCATTTGCTATCAAAAATGGTCTTCATCAACAAACCAAATATTTTTATATTATGAAAAAACTTTTCTTACCTTTTGTTTTGATAACAATATTTAGCCAAGTTAATGCAGAGTCGAGTTCGCAAGAACAAGCGAAGTCGATTCTACAAACTTTGCGTCAGGATTTAACCTCTTTATCCGCTGATTTTCAACAACAGGAAATAGACATCAATCAAAATGAATCTGAAGTTTCCAGTGGCAAAGTCTGGCTCAATTCGCCCAATCAATTTCGTTGGGAATACATCGAACCGGCACCACAACTGATTGTTGCCAATGGAGAACAGGTCTGGATTTATGATGAAGATTTGGAGCAGGTAACGATTAAACCTCAGGACAGTTCAGCCAATCCCATTTATGTTTTGCTGGATGACTCAAAAACGGATAAAAACTATCAAGCTGATTTGATTAAAATTTCTCCGATTGACGAAGAGAACAACTATTCATGGATTGAACTCACTCCCAGAAACCAAAATGATGAAGTCAAACAAATCTGGCTTGGTGTTGAAGATAATATGATTCGGGTTCTGCAAATCAGAAATCAAATGGACAACAATGTGGTTTTCAAATTTTCAAATACAACCAGAAACCCTGAAATCAAATCTGATTTGTTTAATTTTTCAGTACCTGATGGAACCGATATTCTAATGGAAAATCCCGGATTCGGTGAATCTGATTATTAATGCAACCTCTGGCTGACAAATTACGCCCAAAAAAACTAAGTGATGTTGTTGGTCAGGAGCATCTAACCGCTGAGAATAAACCATTTGCCAAAATCATTGAGAATAATCATCTTCATTCGATGATTCTTTGGGGCCCTCCGGGAACAGGGAAAACCACTTTGGCGAGAGTTCTTTGTGATTCTGTTCATGCCAAGCAAATCAATTTATCAGCAATTTTATCCGGCGTTGCCGATATCAGAAAAGCGGTCAACCAGGCTCAACAAAATCAGCAAGACGGCTTCTCAACGGTGCTGTTTGTTGACGAAATCCACCGCTTTAACAAATCTCAGCAAGATGCATTCTTGCCACACATGGAAAGCGGGCTAATTGTGTTGATTGGTGCAACCACCGAAAATCCATCGTTTGCATTGAACAATGCACTATTATCACGCTCAAGGGTTTATATCCTGAAAAGCATCGAATCTGCTGATTTAGAAAGATTATTGCAGAAAGGTTTAGAGTCTACTCACTTATCACTCACTCAACCTCAGCAAAACATGTTGATTCAGGCTGCCGATGGTGATGCCAGACGTTTATTGACATTGCTGGAAATTCTTTCGGACTATTCGGACAATGGCAATGTGGTTGATGAGGATGTATCCTTGATTATTTCAGGTCAGAATCGTCGCTTTGACAACAAAGGAGATATTTTCTACGAACAGATATCCGCATTACACAAATGTGTCCGCAGCTCAAATCCGGATGCCGCATTGTATTGGTTTAATCGAATGCTTGATGCCGGTTGTGATCCTCAATATATTGCCAGAAGGCTGTTACGCATGGCGAGTGAAGATATTGGTAATGCCGATCCCAGAGCATTAACACTGGCTTTGGATGCTTGGGAAAGCTGGCGCCGTTTGGGTTCGCCCGAAGGCGATTTAGCCTTAGCGCAAGCAGTGGTTTATCTGGCGAGTTGCCCTAAAAGCAATGCTGTTTACACCGCTCAAAAACAAGCTCAGCATGACGCTAAAATCTTTGGTTCAATGGATGTTCCCATGTATTTAAGAAATGCCCCAACACAACTGATGAAGAATCAGGGGTTTGCCAAGGGTTATCAATACGATCATGACAAAGAAGGAACAATTGCCTACACACAGACAGGATTTCCGGATAAGATGGGAGAAAAAGTATACTATCATCCAAGGAATTCAGGTTTGGAAGGAAAAATTTCTGAGAAACTC
>JAGRJP010000123.1:2055-4399 GCA_020442665.1 Lysobacterales bacterium | reverse complement strand
GGAGCCATTGGTGCGGTATTAAGATACCTCAACGCCAAGGCGTTCACACACTTTTTTGGCACACCTTTGCCTTGGGCTACCCTTATTGTCAATGTGGTAGGTTGCTTTCTAATGGGGATTGCCTACACATTGCTTCTGGACAAGTATCAAGCATCAGACTCAATGCGTTTATTTGTTATGATGGGTGTTTTGGGAGCACTCACAACCTGGTCAACATTCTCAATGGAAGCGGTATTAATGCTCAATTATGGAGAATATTTCAAAGCCGGCATCTATCTATTTCTCACATTTTTTCTTTGTTTATCTTCATTTTTCGTCGGTATGCGGCTCTCAGCCTGACAAATCGTTATTAATTTGATAACCGTCAAGAATAAAAAAACCAAAAGCAACTAACATTGCAATCCAAGGTTGTTAAACTTTGTTTAGTGTTATTAATACTAGATGATTTTCTCCTTAAAAATGTAGTCGTTTTTACGGGTGATGCTAGAGCCCTCATTAGTATCACCTGTTTTTTTATTAGAAAAATGACTTTGTTAATGAATAGAATACTTGATAACGGTCAATGTATTTTTACCTGGTTGAAAATAAAATACCGTCTTGACATTGTGTAAGGGTGATAAAGGTTATGGAATTATTTACAAGAATTTTCGACAGCTATATTGGTATATTGAGCTTAGGAGTTCTCCTGTTTATCATTGGAATGGGAGTGTGGTTTTACAAATTCTTCATGAAGAAAATCGAACAAGAAGAAAAAGCTCAAAAAAACAAATAACTAAGAAATAACATTTCTCCTCAAAAACCATCAGCGTTTTTACGGACGTTACTATTTGCCCCCAAACCAGTGACGTCCGGTTTTTCTTTAAAACTTACAGAAATGTGTTTAAGTCAAGTAAATAAAAATTCACAGTCATCTTTGCATCGATCTGATGTTTTTAAACGCATAAATCTCAACGGATTAGTCAAACCCGACAACTTTTCAATCCGGCTTATTCAAGCTGAGGGATTGGTTTATTTTAAAAAAGGCGCATATTAATATATGCGACTTTTCATAATACAAATGTAACTAAAGTTTTGGTTATTTCATTGATTGAATTTCCAATATAACAAAATCAATTTATTGAATTTACAATACTAATAATAATATCAGTCAAATCATAGTATTGTGACCCAAAAGGAATATTGTGCAAATCTTTATAAACTTTTGAATACCCATACTGTTTACGAGCAATTTCGATATGGGAATCAATTTCTCGTTGAATGCTATTCAGCCTCATATTGTATTCTTCTACTTTCTCATTTGTTTTGTTTACTAAGTCTAAGGCATTTTGATAATATTGTTGGGAATTTCGGTTTTTTCATTCTCATAATTGTAAATCGCTGTTGAAATTTGAGCGGGAACTGCTTCACCTTTGCTAGCGTAGTTATCACGCTCTAGATATAAAATATCAAGTTCAACATCAATTAAAAACTGACTTTGATTAAAATCCTCATGTTGTTTCACACTTTGATTAGTTAATTTGTCTATTACAGAACCTCTATAAATCATTTCATTAGATTCTTTAATAACTCTTCCCACATCGACATAGCCTATATTTTGGGAGAATGACAGAATAGGACATAATAGCCAAATGAGAACTATTGGTTTTATTATCTGGTTTATTTTAACTAATGGCATTGATTTTTTCCTGAGTAAAAAATTACACACATTTCATTATAAGAGAATTTTGGGATTAAACGCGACACTAATTATTTCAAAATCCTAATATTTCCACCAAATCCTCATAATGCACCGGTCCGACTCTTTTGTCGATTTGTTCACCATCCGGATTAAATACTAAAGTCGTCGGCAGACCTTTAGTATTGGCATTTTCGAAATCTGTTGGAGCATAGACATCGGTTCTTAAAATTGGATAATTGATATTTAAATCATTAACAAAATTCTGAACGATTTCGAGATCTGTATCCTCATAATCAATGCCCAAAATCTCTACTTTATCTTTGTAGGTTTCTTTAAAGCGAACAAAATCAGGAATCTCCTTGCGACAGGGTTTACACCAGGTTGCCCAAAAATTAACAATAACATATTTGCCTTTATAATCTGATAGCTTGACTTCTTTATCATTGATGTCCTGATAAACAAAGTCAAAACTTTCATCTTTTAGCTTTTGCTCAGTAGCGACAGCTGCTGGTTCGTTTGCTTTAACCGGTTCATTTTGATTAGATTCCTTATTACACGATGCAATAAAAAGTATTAGCAGAATACCCAAAATGTTATTTTTCATTTTCTTTCTCAATTTGTTTAAAGACTGTTTTCACAGAGTTTTTCATATCCGAATGAATTTTC
>JAGRJP010000123.1:0-1959 GCA_020442665.1 Lysobacterales bacterium | reverse complement strand
CTGATACTATCCATATCTCGTAGCAGGACGTAATCTCCTTCTTGATTGGTTTGAATCATTTTATTCTCTTCCAACCAGTTTAATTGTTCATAAATTTCAACATCAGGAACGCGATCCATTTGGTTGAAGAAGTCAGTCAATGACACGGTTTCGCCTTTTTTGCTGGCTTGCCACAATCGATATAAAATAAAAGTAATGACCAGAAAACGATGATTGCCAGTATAAGATTGCACACGATAGCGCCAACGCGAAGTTTCTAGAGTTGCGGCAATCGTTCCGCCCAATAAAACAATATTCCAGGAAAGATAAACCCAAAGCAAAAATATTGGTATCGTTGCCAAAGTCCCATAAACTCGTTGATAACTGGGGAAAGTTGCCACATACCATGCAAATCCGCGTTTTGCCATTTCAAACAAAATAGCGGCTGTGATTGCGCCAATCAGTGCCGATTTCCACTTCACTTTGCGGTTAGGAACAACCAGATAAATCAGGAAAAACCCAAAAGTCGATGCCAGAACCGGTAAAACTTTGAGAACATAAATTTTAATGGTGTTGAATCCTTCGTAATTAAATAATACCGAAGTGAGAGCAATTCCTCCACCAACTAAGATTGGTCCCATTGTTAAAACAGTCCAATACATCACTATTTTCTTTAGCAAATTACCCGATGGTTTGGTATCCCAAATTCGATTCAGAGCTTTTTCCATGGTGTGCATCATCAAAATTGATGTCACGAAGATTGCCAAAGCCATGCTAATTTTGAGATTACGGGATTTTTCCACGAAGCCGGTAATATACTCCTGAACCACTTCGCCGGCAGTCGGTACAAAATTATCAAAAATAAAATCCTGAATCTGTCCGCTGACGTCTTCAAAATGCGGAAAGGCTGAAAAAACCGTTACAACAACAGCCATAAACGGAACCAGCGACAATAAAGTTGTATAAGCCAAAGAGGATGCTGAAAGCGGAGTTTCGTTTTCAAAGAATTGTCGAAAAACTTCTCGGTAAAACCGCTTAAAAGTATCCCATTTATGCATAATTAAACATCCGCTTCATTTCAGCTCCGGGATTTTCTCTGCGCATAAAGGCTTCGCCAATCAAAAATGTATTGATACCGTTTTCCCGTAACATCGAAATGTCTTGTGAGCTATGAATTCCACTTTCACTGATAATAATTCGGTCTTGAGGAATCTGTTTCCCAAGATGAACCGAGGTCTCTAAATCTGTCACAAAAGTTCGTAAATTTCTATTATTGACTCCAATCAATCGTGCCGGAGTGGATAACGCTCTTTGTAATTCTTTATCATCATGAACTTCCATCAACACATCCATACTCAACTCTTTCGCCAAAACAGTGAGTTCAAAAAGTTGTGGATCGGCTAAAGCCGCAACAATCAACAAAATACAATCAGCGCCCATAGCCCTTGATTCATAGACTTGCCATTCATCAATAATAAAATCCTTACGAAGTACCGGAATATTTACAGCATCTCTTGCCTGCTTCAAATAATCAGCATGACCTTGAAAATATTCTTCATCCGTCAAAACAGACAAACAGGTCGCTCCGCCATCCTGATAGGATTGAGCCGCTGTCACCGGATTGAAATTTTTACTGATTAAGCCTTTAGAAGGTGATGCTTTTTTAACCTCTGCAATAACTGCCGTTTCGTTATTTGACAACTTTTCATTGATTGCATTGTAAAAACCACGACAAGGCTGTTCAGAAGCAATCATTTCTTCAAAGTCCGAAATCGTATTTTTTTTCTGACCTTTTGTGACTTCAAGTATCTTGGTGTTTATAATTTTAGTCAGAATATCAGTCATTTGCAAAAGCCTGTGTGATTTGGATGAGTTGTTGGAATGTGTCTTGAGCTTTGCCATTATGCAACGAATCATAAGCCATTTGCACACCTTTTATGATACTTTCTGCTTTTCCGGAAACATAAATCGCTGCGCCGG
>JAGRJP010000122.1 GCA_020442665.1 Lysobacterales bacterium | reverse complement strand
TCAGTTGGTATCGGTTTTGGTTTACAGAATCTGGTGAGTAACTTTGTTTCAGGACTGACAATTATGTTTGAAAGAACCTTAAGTGTCGGAGATTATATTGAAATTGAAGGACAAACGACTGGTGTTGTTAAAGAAATAAGAGCGCGAAGCACAAGAATAAACACCAATGATAACATTGATATCATTATTCCCAACTCGGACTTAGTGACCAACAAAATCATTAACTGGACACTCAAAGAATCCATACGCAGGATTAAAATTCCATTTGGAGTGGCCTATGGAACCGATAAAGAGTTAGTGAAAAAGGCAGCTTTGGAAGCAGCTGACAATGTTCAATACACACTACATAATATTCACGGCAAAGAACCGGATGTCTGGTTGATGGAGTTTGGTGATAATAGTGTGAATTATTTATTGTTGGTTTGGGTTGCTCACTATGGACTGAGACGACCAAACAGGATAAAAAATTACTATAACTGGGAACTGGATACCGCATTTAAAAAGTATGGAATTGAAATTCCTTTCCCTCAGCGAGATGTGCATCTGAATATTGTGAGAAAACCCAAAGAGCCCAATACTGATTTTAAGAAAACCGAGAATGAAGAATGATTTTTAACATGAATCGGATTAATACAGAATATTTTACTCAGCCAACTCAATTAAAGTGACTTTCATAACAGCCTGAGTTCTGTTGTTCACATTTAATTTCCGCATAATTGCTGTAACATGGGCTTTAACTGTAGCTTCTGTGATGTGCAAGTCATAAGCAATTTGTTTGTTGAGAAGACCCTGTTTAATCATTTGTAGAACTTTGTATTGTTGTGGTGTCAGTTCGGAAACAGCTTGAGTGATATGTTTGATTTCTTCATTGTTGAGTGAAGAAGTAAAGTCGATTTCTTCAGGAAAAAATAAATTTCCTTCAAGAACGGAGCGAATTCCGGCTCGTATTGATTCAATATTTGCTGATTTACTGATATAGCCTAGTGCTCCAAAAGTTTTTGCCTGTCTGATGATTTCTGCTTTTTCAACCGCAGAAATTATGATGACAGGTATATTCGGATAATTCGATTGCATATAACTGAGAGAAGAAAAACCATCAGCTCCGGGCATGTTCAAATCTAAAATCAATAAGTCCGCTTCATCGTTTTGTTTTACGTGTTTGCGTAAGTCATCGAGTGATTCGCATTCAATAATATCGCAATTTTCATAATCAGAAGTGATTGATTGTTTCAATGCACTTCTGAACATAGGATGGTCATCGGCGATTATTATTTTTTCAACATCAAAGAACATATTATTGATTCGTAAAACAACTAGCGATTCATGCGATTTTCAATCAAATGTTGCACCACTTCTGGTTCTGCCAATGTGGAAATATCACCGAGATTTTCATAATCATTAGCGGCAATTTTACGCAGAATTCTTCTCATGATTTTGCCGGAGCGAGTTTTTGGAAGTCCGGGAGCCCATTGAATTTTGTCCGGTGTTGCAATCGGACCGATTTCTTTACGCACCCATTTAACCAGCTCAGTTCTTAACTCTTCAGACTCCACAGTGCCTTTATTCAGCGTGACGTAAGCATAAATTCCCTGACCTTTAATATCATGCGGATAACCAACAACAGCGGCTTCGGCAACATCATGATGGGCGACTAATGCACTTTCTACTTCAGCAGTTCCCATACGATGTCCTGAGACATTCAGAACGTCATCAACACGTCCGGTAATCCATAAATAGCCGTCTTCATCTCGTTTTGCTCCATCACCGGTGGTGTAGTAACCGGCAAACGCAGCAAAATAGGTTTGATAGAACCGGTCATGATCTCCGTAAACCGTTCGCATCTGTCCCGGCCAGCTGTCAGCAATAACTAAATTACCTTCATTTTCACCTTCCAGAATATGTCCTTCATTGTCCAATAACTTCGGTTGAATTCCAAAAAATGGTAAAGTTGCCGAGCCGGGTTTCAAGTCAATCGCGCAGGGCAGAGGAGTAATCATAATGCCACCGGTCTCTGTTTGCCACCAAGTATCGACAATCGGGCAGCGTTCTTCGCCAACAACTTCGTAATACCATTTCCATGCTTCCGGATTGATGGGTTCGCCAACCGAACCAAGAATCCGCAATGATTTTCTTGAAGTTGCTTTGACCAAATCATCACCTTCTTTCATGATGGCTCTGATTGCTGTTGGTGCGGTGTAACAAATATTGACCTGATGCTTATCGCAAACCTGCCAGAAGCGGCTGAAAGTCGGATAATTAGGAACTCCTTCAAACATCAAAGTCGTCGCACCATTAGCGAGTGGACCGTAAACCACATAACTGTGACCGGTAATCCAACCCACATCAGCAGTACACCAATAAATATCACCCGGTTGATAATCAAAAACATATTGGAAAGTCATTGAAGCATAAACCAAATAACCACCGGTTGTATGTAAAACACCTTTTGGTTTGCCCGTTGAACCGGAAGTGTACAAAATGAATAACGGATCTTCCGCATTCATTGGCTCGGGTTCGCAATCAGCTGCGACATCGGCTGAAACTTCGTGATACCAATGGTCATGATCCTTCCAGTTTACTCCCTCTTCAGATGTTTTAATCACCAATACCGATTCCAGATAATCTTTCACGCCTTCTTTTTCTGTGGCTTTGTCAACATTACTTTTTAAAGGAATTGTTTTACTGCCACGAACCCCGCGATCCGCTGTAATTACGAGTTTGGATTTACAATCAATAATCCGATCACCGAGAGCATCCGGTGAAAAACCACCAAACACTACCGAATGAATCGCTCCAATACGCGCACAAGCAAGCATCGCATAAGCCGCTTCCGGAATCATCGGCATATATAATGTCACTCTGTCACCTTTAACGACGCCAAGTTTCTTGAATGTGTTCGCCATTTTACAAACTTCTTCGTAAAGTTTCTGATAGGAGATTTTTTCAGAGACATCAGGGTTATCACCTTCCCAGATGATTGCCGTTTGATTGGCTTTATCTTTTAAATGTCTGTCTATGCAATTGTATGAAACATTCAATTCACCATCGGCATACCAGCGTATATGTAAATCGTCTTTGGCAAAAGAAACATCTTTAACTTCGGTATATGGTTTAAACCAGTCCAGTCGTTGCCCTTGCTTTTTCCAAAAGCCGACATTATCCTCAATGGATTTTTTATACATGGCGTGATAAGTTTCTTTATCACAATTGGTTCTTTCTTTACACTGTGGATTGATTGGATAAATTGATTTCATTTTTTCATTTCCTGTAAAAAGTTTAATCATTACATCTTTGAATACTGTTTTCTATTATACTTTAGTTGAGGGGTGATTTTTAGATTTTTTTGTTTCTCTGTAAGCATGTCATCATCAAAACTTTTTTCATCATTCCGAACTTTATACACTCCGTCATTTCGAGTGAACGAAGTGAATCGAGAAATCTTTTATGAGATCTCTCTATGCGCTACGCTTGGTCGAGATGACGAGGAATTTATTATTTGTCATGCCGTTATTTCAGAATCTCCTAAACCGCCGTCATTCCCGCGCAGGCGATTTCTGTATAACAGGGATTTAATTACCTTGGCTTGATTTAACCACCTGATTAATGCACTTTTATCTCGATTAAATACGATAATGACGCATATATGCTTTTTAAACACGATATATGAAAATAAAAGAGCAAAAATATAAATGTAACTGCCATTTTTTAGCTAAAAATATAGGAAAACATATTAAAAAAGTGCAATTTTAACTGTTAAAAGTGGCTATAATGTATGTTTAATAAATTGATAACTGGCGCATCCCTGCGCCAATCTATTTTGGAGCTAACCTGTTCCTTCGTTGTTATTCGGAGAGAGGTTTAAAATCAGAGTTTGTTTGACCGGTGGCATGAGATATTTTATACTCAATACAACTAAATTAAAGCGGAGCGAAATTTGACATCAAGTATTAAAACGGCTGGCCCCCTATCAAAAAGCAGAACACAAACAAGCCTTTCCATGGCCAATCCTGACCATGAAAAGACTAGCAGGTTAGCTCACCGTTAAATTCCTATGATAGAAATCGAAGAACTACACAATAGATGGTCAAATGCCGAAGAAAGTAGAAAGCTAATGGCTCTACTTCCACTACTTGAGCATGGTTATCCAAATGGTTCTGAGCTTTTAATTAACAACACTTCTTTGGAGCAAGCCAACTTAGAGTCTCTAATTGAGTATGCTTTAAATTGGCCTACTAGTGGTGGCTGGTCATTGCTAGCCATCGAGTGGCTAGAGAATGGTTTCCCTATAAATGCAGCAATGGCAGAATCACTTTTGGCAAATTCTAAAGACAAAAAATATTCGCAAAATGAGCGCCATAGGGCTCAAAAATTGGTATCGAAATTTAACAAGTCAAAGCACTCGGACGCCGTAAACGGCGCCGGTGTTTGAGGCGATAAGTGGCACATCCTTGTGCCACTTATCGGTGAGCTAACCTGTTCCTTCGTTGTTATTTAGTGTTTAGATTTTACATTAGAGATTATTTGACCGGTGGCATGAGATATTTTATACTCAATACAACTAAATTAAAGCGGAGCGAAATTTGACATCAAGTATTAAAACGGCTGGCCACCTATCAAAAAGCAGAACACAAACAAGCATTTTCATGGCCAATCCTGACCATGAAAACGCTAGCAGGTTAGCTCCACATTAGGCGTAGTAATCGGAAATTATCTCATGTCAGAGAAAATCAAATCAGCTGTATTCATTAGCCCGATTTTTGTATCTGAAGAAAAGGAGTTTTTATTTGCGAAGGTTCCATCTGAACTGAGTAAATTACATCTTAGAAGAGGAAGGATTACAGTCCTTATATCCGTAGGTCAGTGTAGTTTTGATGCCCAAATGGAGCCAGATGGAAAATTAGGGCATTGGTTTATAATTCCAAAAGGTATCGTAGAAAAGGAATCGCTGACACCATTAAAAAAAGTATCTTTTACAATGACGGCTCTTGGCGAGCAGCCTGAACCCTCGCTTCCTAATGATTTTAAAAATTTATTGGCGGGAAACACATCCGCACTCAAAACTTGGGGTGCGACTACCACATTAGCTAAGATTGACTGGGTTCATTGGATGGAGTCCGCAAAGCAAGAAAAAACCAAACGTGAGCGTGCGGCTAATGCCATAGATATGCTAGGGAAAGGTAAAAAACGTGTATGTTGTTTCGACCCGTCAGGTTTTTATAGTAAGGCCCTCTCTAGCCCAAAAGAAAAGAGTTGATTAATGTCGTGTCATACGCCTAACAAGTCAAAGCAATGGACGCCAACTGCTTCACTTCGTTATTGCGCTGCCTTCGGCATTATCGCGCAACACTCCGTTACGCTGAGTTGGCGCCACTGTTTGAAACGATAAGTGGCACATCCTTGTGCCACTTATCGGTGAGTTAACCTGTTCCTTCGTTGTTATTCGGAGAGAGGTTTAAAATCAGAGTTTGTTTGACCGGTGGCTTGAGTTATTTTAAACTAAACAGACAAAACAAAAACGGAGCAAAATATATGACCAAGTGTTCAAAAGGCTGCGCCACCTATCAACAAATCACAACACAGACGAGCCTTTTCATGGCCAATCCTGACCATGAAAA
>JAGRJP010000121.1 GCA_020442665.1 Lysobacterales bacterium | reverse complement strand
GATTGCTGAATTTGTTCGTGTTTAACCAATAATTCGCTATTCTCAGGTAATAATTTTTGTTGATTCATTTTAATTCTCTTTGCTGTTACTTTTTGCGGGCTTTATTCAAACCCTCAGTTGTTTTATGGAACTGAATATCCGGAAATCTTTCTTCGGTTAATTGTAAATTAACATAAGTTGGAGCGATATAAACCAAATTTCCATGAGCATCTTCGGCTAAATTTGCGACTGCCTTGTTTTTAAAAGCTGTCAATTGTTTGTTTTCATTACAACTAATCCATCTTGCTGTTGCGACGCTGATATTTTCAAACACAGCTTCCACATTGTATTCATGTAATAGTCGATAGGCAACCACTTCGAATTGGAGGACACCGATAGCACCTAATATCAAGTCGTTAGTCATCATTGGTTTGAAAAACTGCGTTGCACCTTCCTCTGATAACTGCGCTAAACCTTTTTGTAAGGCTTTGAGTTTTAAAGGATCTTTTAAGCGTGCTCGGCGGAACAGTTCCGGTGCAAAGCTGGGAATACCGGTAAATTGCAAATCTTCACCCATAGTGAAAGTATCACCGATACTAATTGTTCCATGATTATGAATACCGATAATATCTCCGGTATATGCGTGTTCCAAATGTTCTCTTTGTTCTGCCAGAAAGGTGAGTGCGTTAGGAATTTTAACGTCTTTTTGTGTGCGGACTTGTTTCAGTTTCATTCCTTGAGTAAATGTGCCTGAACAGATACGCATAAAGGCAATCCGATCTCTGTGTTTAGGGTCCATGTTAGCCTGTATCTTAAAAACAAATCCACTAAATTTATCTTCATCCGGTTGTACAGTTCGGGTTTCTGTTTCACGCGGTTGCGGAGCAGGTGCATGTTCTGAAAAAGCATCCAATAGCGGTTCAACACCGAAGTTATTAATCGCCGAACCAAAAAACACCGGTGTCATTTCACCTTTCAAATAAGCCTGAATGTCAAACTCATGACTTGCACCTTTGACTAACTCAATTTCTTCCCGTAAGTCTTCGGCATCACTACCTAATGCAGCATCCAATTGAGGGTTATCCAGACCTTTGATAATTTCAGCTTGTTGTTTTTCGTAGTTTTTACCGGATTCGTATAACAAAATTTCATCATTAATAAAATGATAAACACCTTTGAGTCTCTTACCCATACCAATCGGCCATGTAATCGGCGCACATTGAATTTTTAATATATCCTCAACTTCATCCATCAATTCGATAGGGTCACGACCTTCTCGGTCGAGTTTGTTGATAAATGTGAAAATTGGAGTCGTGCGTAAGCGACAAACTTCCATCAGTTTAATGGTTCTTTCCTCAACACCTTTGGCACAATCTATCACCATTAAAGCTGAATCCACTGCTGTAAGTGTTCTGTAGGTATCTTCTGAAAAGTCAGCGTGTCCCGGAGTATCCAGCAAATTGATGGTTTTGCCTTTATAGGGAAACTGCATAATCGAAGAGGTTACGGAAATTCCACGTTCCTGCTCCATTTCCATCCAGTCCGAGGTGGCTGCTTTGGATGTTTTGCTGGATTTAACGGCACCGGCTACATTAATGGCTCCACCGAATAATAATATCTTCTCGGTAATGGTTGTTTTACCGGCATCGGGATGCGAAATAATAGCAAAAGTGCGCCTTTTTTGCATTTCTGACATACTAAAAATTGACGGCTATCAAAATAAGCCGCGTACTTTATCATGAAACTATCAGGATTGCGAATTACGCATTTGAAATTGACTACTATTGTGTTACATTGAACTTGTTAATGTCTGTTGATTTTAGTGAAATGAAAAAACTTCTATTATTATTGGTATTTTGTAGTTGGGTTCAGGCGAAACCTTATGTTCCCGAGTTAGAAAAATATTTGAATCATTTGAATTCAGTTAAAGGTGTAGTTACTGATTTTACGCCACATGGAACTCAACCCGGGTTAACTTTTGATGTTGCGGCAGCTAATAATTGCGGTGACTGTCATAGTGTGGTCAATACTGATGATGTGCATTTCACACCGTCGGCAACTTGGTGGGGTTCGATGATGGCAAATTCAACTCGTGATCCGTTATTTTGGGCGGCTGTAGATATTGCCAATCAGGATGTTCCCGGAGTGGGAGATTTTTGTATTCGTTGCCATTCTCCTATGGGATTTTATAAAGGTAATACCAAAAATGGTTTGGGTAATATGGACTATGCCAATGGTTGCATGCTGGATGGGACAGTCAGCATGGCTCAAGAGAGCGCAAATAATGATTATCAAGGGATAAATTGCCACTTTTGTCATCGAATTGATGAGCAAGGTCCGGGTGGAGAGGGTTTCATTGTCAAAAATGCGAATGTCTGGCTGGATGATCAAACTTGTGATAATCCCGATGGAATCAACAATTTTGGACCATGCAGAAAAGGGCCCTATAACCCACCAATTTTTGATTTACACGCTTGGGAATATTCAACTTTTCTAAGTCAGGGAGAACTTTGTGGAGCTTGCCATAATGTTTCTTCACCTGAAATATCAGTAGGAGGTGCTTTATCTTATGCTAAAACACTTATTGATGAAGCTGGTGTCGATACAGGTTTAGCGATGCCGGTAGAACGAACTTACGCAGAATGGAAATCCAGTTTATTTTCCGATTTGATTTATACCGATGGTTTTGGAGGTGATGTTGTGACATTGTTTCCGAATTTAACCACGGGACAAACGTGTCAGAATTGTCACATGCCAAATTCAACGCATGTCAGTGCCAGAGCGAGTACGATTCCAGATCCCGGTAGCAGAACAGGAGACCTAAGAACTCATGAATTTGCCGGAGGAAACAGTTGGATGCCACAGGTATTAAAAGCTGAATATGGTGCTGACCTGAATCTTCCGGGACAAAATGCTGATAGGGAAGCTGCATTCGATAGAACAACAGCTTATGCACTGGATATGTTGCAAAATAAAAGTGCTTTAGTCGAAACGAGCATAGTGTCTCAATCACCAACTCAAGCGCAAATAAATGTGAAAGTGACAAATCTCACCGGACATAAATTACCAACTGGTTATCCTGAAGGACGCAGAATGTGGTTGAATGTTAAAGTAACAGATAATGTCGGGACTGATATCTATGAAAGCGGAGCTTATGATGACTCTACAGCGGTATTGACACAAGATGCTGATATTAAAATTTATGAAACCAAACCAGGGATATGGGATAGTCAATCAAATACTTGTGTGACTGATAATCTTGGCGAAGAGCTTTTCCATTTTGTGTTGAATAATTGTGTTGCCAAAGATACACGAATTCCACCACTTGGCTTCAGAGGAGGCAGTGATGTGGAAATTAAGCCGATTGGTATCAATTATCCGACAACGCCGGGTGATTCTTCCACATTAGTTAATTATGATGTTACCGGTTATACATTTACGATTCCAGGTGGAGTGGTTTATCCATTGACGGTTGAAGCAACATTAAAATACCAAACAACCAGCAAGGAATACATTGATTTTCTTGATAGCAATAGCACTACACCGTCAGAAAACACTTTATGTAACCGTAGCCAGACAACAGGGCCTGCCAATCAAAGTCGAGGAGCATTTATGAAAGCTCTTTGGGAAAATAATGGTAAATCAGCTCCTGTTGATATGGTTACCAGTCAATTAGAAATTATTTCGGAATAATTATGAATAAGATACTATTTTGCTTAACATTTTTTACTACAATCGAAATATCTGCTGAGGATTTTAAAGTCACATATCCGGCTGATTTACCCAATGAGGCTATTGAAATTTCTCATGATGAGAATGGTGAATTACTACGAGTTACAGTTAATCGTTGGACGGACCGGGTAAAAACTGATGAAGGAATGGCATACAGAACATTTGAACAAGGATATGACTACTCGAAGAAACAGGGTTTTATTTATACATTTGATGAGAATGATAATAAAATTGGTGAGGCGTGGAGTGTTGATATTGATGGCATGGTTACTCGTGAAGAGCTGATGGTGGCATTTGATTTGTTCAAGAATAATGAGACTGTTAAGAATCATTTTTCAGAGACAGATATGCAAATTATTTTACACGGAGGTTTTAATTTTCAGGATAACTCCGAGTGCAATGCCGGAAATCGTTGTGTTCATGTGTTTGCATCGACGGATAAAGTTGCAATTTTGGCACATTCAATAGTAAGATTGTCAGATTCAACTGTGGTTTATCCGGATTTTGATATGGATAAAGAGGCATGGAAAAATGGTAAAAGAAGAGGTATGAAATAATGAAATCAATTTTGGGGGCGACTCTGCTAATATTCAGCAGTCAAATTTTGGCTCAGTCTCCGGCTTGTACGGGGCCGGGAGAAAATAAAGTCAGCTGGCCGACAGATGACCCGGTATGGGAGATGTGTTATCTCAGACCATCTGATTCATCAGCGGCTCAAGGTTCCAGTCTGGAGATTAGAGATGTTTACTATAACGGACATTTAGTGATGGAGAAATCTCATGTTCCTATGTTGTTTGCTAATTATTCAACATCAACTTGTTACAGAGATTGGAAAAATACTAATTCAGACTTCCTTAGAGCCGATCAGGTAGAAAATCCGACACGTCCTGCTTATACAACATGTGATGTTTCTACCAGTCAAACAAAAGCTGTTTTTAATTGTCCGTTTAAGGATGTTAATGATCCGAGTTATCCTAATGGAGCTAATGTTGGTAATGCTGCCGATTGTTTCCAAGGGGTTCAGGTTGAAAAATACGCTGACCACATGGTTTTGACAACCAACCATTCAGCAGCATGGTATAAATATTCTTCACGTTATACATTTTATCTGGATGGCAGAATACAACCTCGATTTGGTTTTGGTAATAGTGACGGTACGAATCATGGCATCACTCATTGGCATCATGCTTACTGGCGTGTTAATTTTGATATTGACGGACCTGAAAATGATGAAATGTATATCAATGATACTGTGCAAAGCACGGAATTTTTTGATTTTAGAGTTCAAAGACCAACTCAAAGTTGGAGTGTAATTGATAGTGTATCAGGTAGAGGTTATCGTATTGAACCAACTGCAGAAGACTATCTAGTTGGAACCGATCCAGGTGGTGATGGTTATCATGAAGTCGATGTGATGGCGACCAAGTATAAAATTGTAGCCGGATTAGGGATTCCAGAATACTCAGACACACCTGGATCAAATAATTTAGGCAACTGTACTATGAATGAAAATGCCTTAGTTAATGGTGAGTCCTTAGCCGGTGAAGATGTGGTATTCTGGTATCGAACAGCAGTGAATGATATTGCCAATTTGAGTTTGAATTGTAAATCAGGTGGGCCGATTTATTATCCAATAGGCGACTGGACTAGAGATTTAATCTTTGAAAATGGATTTGAAATGCCATAATTCATTCTTACTCAATTGGCTTGAATAGTACCTGCCAGTTGGCATTATTGAGAATTTCAGAAATATTGCCCTTTTTATCAAAGATACTTTGAGAAAGGGCATTTTTTTGTTTTTGTAGATTGTGAATTTTTTCTTCAACCGTTCCCTTGCTAATGAGCTTATAGACAAATACATTGTTCTTTTGTCCGATTCGATGGCTCCGGTCGCTTGCTTGAGATTCTGCTGCTGGATTCCACCAGGGATCAAAATGAATAACGATATCTGCACGTGTTAAATTGATACCGGCTCCACCGGCTTTGAGACTGATCAGAAAAACATCTGTGTTTCCTTTTTGAAACTCTTCAATCAATTGTCCACGTTTGTTCGATGGAGTAGAGCCAGTCAAAGTTAACGATGAAATCTTGAGTTCATCAAGGAACTCTTTAATGATTCTTAGCATTTTGGTAAAAGAAGAAAACAGCAGAATTTTCCTGCCTTCTTCAACCATATTCGGCAAAACAGTTTCCAGCCATCTTAGTTTTGCAGATTGATTGGTAATATTGTCAATATTTAACAATTTTGGGTGACAACAAATTTGTCGAAGACGAAGCAGGGCATTGCTAATCAAAAGCTGATTGGAATTATTTGATTGATTTACAGCTTTCCTTATCGCATCAGACATACTCAATCTGACGGTTTCATAAAGATTGGTTTGCTCTTCAAGCAACGAAATCATTTGGATAATTTCAGTCTTCGCAGGAAGCTCTTTGGCAACTTGTTGTTTTGTTCTTCGTAACATGAAAACTTCCACACGTTTTCTTAAGTCAGCTTGTCTGTCAGCATCACTTTGCTTTTCGATAGGGATTTTATAAATAGTTTCAAACTGTTTTAATGACCCTAAAAAACCGGGCATCAAGAAATGAAACAAGGACCAAAGCTCGCCAAGGTGATTTTCGATGGGCGTTCCTGTCAGACACAATCGGTGGTCAGATGAAATCGCAGAAACCGCTTTTGCAATTTGTGTTTTTGAGTTCTTTATTGTTTGGGCTTCATCAAGGATTAAATAATAAAAATTGTATTCTTTTAGCTTTTTGACATCCCGATTAAACGTTCCGTAGCTTGTGATGACAATATCATATTGTTCGATGTTATTGATAAATTTATGACGTATCGTTCCAGATAGAGTGATGGTATTGAGTTGTGGTGTGAACTTGTTGATTTCATCCTGCCAATTACTCAGCAAACTGGTCGGAACTATAATCAAGCATGGTTTTTTTAATCGTTTATGATTTTTTTCATGAAGCAAATGAGCTAATACCTGAATGGTTTTCCCCAATCCCATATCATCAGCAAGAATTCCACCCAATTCGTTTTCACGCAAAAACTGCAACCAGGAAATTCCACTTAATTGATAATGTCTTAAATCGGCATTAAGGTTATCAGGAGGAATAAATTCTTTTAACTGGTTGATTTTTGAAAGGTTTTTGGCTTTCGAAGAAAAATCAAACTCATCAGACCATTGAAGTGGTGTTTCTGAATTTTGTTCCAGACTTTTTTGAATTTGGTTCAATCGAATAGTTTGATGCGTGGAAAGTTGTAAACGATTATTATTGTTCAGTGATTTCTCATCATAAAGCTCTGTTAAAGTTGATAAAATTTGCTTAACCGCATGATGCTGAATGCCAATATTTGTGCCATCATCCAGTTTAATGCTTAAATCGCTGTGATCATAAATATTAAATTTTCCAGTTTTTATCGCTTTGACCAGAAACGGCAAAATATTGACTTGCTGTCCATTGATTGTGACTCCAAGCTCTAAATCAAACCAGTTGCTTTTTTTATCTTGTAACGTGACGCTGGCGTACCAATTCTTCGCTTTGATCTGTTTCAGTTTAAAACTGTTGTGAATTTCAATCTGCCAGCCTTCATGTTTTAAAGCAACCAGTAAAAGGACGAATTCTCTGAAATTATTATCCAGATAGCGGTCATTAATGTGAAACTCTTTCAGTAATACCGGTTCAAAATGGGCAAAAATTGAATCGAGTTTCTCTATTTGTCTCAAATGCCGTGCCATCATTTCAAGGACATTAGCATCTGCATGAATCTTTCCATCAGACAAATCCTGAAATGAAAATTCCTTTTGATTTTGCAAAAAGGTTACTTTGGCTATGTTTGTCTCAAAGTGTAGGTTAGTGAGAAGATTGTGATGAAGTTCAACCGTATGAATTGAAAGTTTTGGAGCGATTTCTTTTTTGGAATCAATCACTTCCGTTGGTTTGTTTCTTTTCTGCTTTTGTTGATACCGGAAAACAGTATTTTGATAGATGGCGATATAAAACTGACCAGAAACTTTTAACATTTCCTTGCCGGTTTGTTCAGTCTCTTCAAAATTCAAAGCTGGTCGATAACAGTTTTTCCAAAAACAACGACCGGATTGAAAGATATTCTGCAATAATTCTGCATCTTTCAAATGGGTTAAATCAAATAAATTTTGCTTTTGCGGGAATTGTTGGTTGAGTTGTTTGAGAATGACCTGATCGATTAATGTGATAAATTTTGCCAAGGGTTTTTTATCAGCGACCGAACTGTCTAATGATGATTTTTTAATGTACTTATCTTCTTTGGTTAAATAGGCTTTGTGCAGTGATAAGGTGAATTTTTCTTCATTTTCATCACTATCCAAAACATAAATCATTCGATGCCGAGCCATGTTGGGATAAGGATCATGATGTTGTTTTTCAATCCAGTTAAGCAGAGTTTGTTGAATGTTGCGATTGGCTTGCAGTTGTCCGGTAAACGGAGGAATTTGATCCAAGCGGGCTTTGGTATCTAGCAATAAAGCACAAATATGCACACAGGGTTTGGGGTTTTTACAATTACAGTTCCCGATGGGAACATCCAGTCGGATATCCAGTGGCCAAGTTAATGAGACGCTATATGAATTGCTTTGATCGGTAATTTCTGCACTAATCAGCTCGATAACTTCTTTGAATTGTCTATTCTGCAAGTGATTTTGTAAAAGCAACCGGAATGCTGAAAATACCGTTTCTTCCGAGAAGTAACGGCTTATTAAATCCTTCGGACCTTTAAAGCTCAGCGGTATTTGCAGCATTGATGTTTTCTAAACACAAAGGATTAATTAGAACATTTTTTTGTCAATATTTCCATTCCCTTAGATTCTTTCCATACTATAATGCACTCATGAAACCTGATTTAACAATCGAGTCATTGAATTATTCGTTGAGGAAAAATAAAGTCCTCAATAACATTAATTTGCACCTTCAAGGAGCTCAGGCAGTTTGTCTCTTAGGGCCAAACGGAGCAGGGAAGTCCACTTTATTGAAAGTTTGTGCAGCGATGCTTTATGCTCAAAACGGCTACGTTGAATTTAATAGAGTCTCTCCTGAAAATAACAAAATTCAGTATTTATCTCAAATCGGGTACATGCCGGAAACGGCTTTTATTGCACCGGAGTTAACAGTTTCAGAGCAATTGAAGCTAATGGCAAATATCAGACAAGTCGCAGATTTATCTCAAGCAGTTAATAAAGTTGTGGAATTGTGTCAGTTAAAATCTGCTCTAAATAAACGCTGTCAGCATTTATCACTTGGATATCGTCAGCGATTGAACTTGGCTCAAGCAATAATCAATCGTCCTCAACTGATTATCATGGATGAACCATTAAATGGCCTTGATCCGCATTCAATGGTTAAATTTCGAAATATTATCAATGAGTTAAAAAAAAGCTGTTTGGTTCTGGTTTCCACACATTATTTGGCAGAAGCTCAACTTATAAGCGACAGAGTGATTATTTTGCAAGAAGGAAAAATACTGGATAATCTGGATATGAATGCAGAGAAAACAATCAACTTGGAGCAACTATATATGCAACACACCAAAGATTTGGAGTTTGCAGAATGAGTTTGTATCAACTGGAATTGCGACATTTTTTTCGTTCGCCATTGATATGGATCATCATGTCCATTTCAGCATTTATTGGTGCATGGACATTTCTGATGGCAATCGAGCTTTTTTCGGTGATTCAGGTGAAATTTGCCGGCATGAGTGATGCTCCGACTATTGTTCAAGCTGTGGTTTTTCCCGTTATTTCCTCTCAGGCAAAGATTTCTATGATTATAGTTGCTATTATTTCAGGGTTGAGTTTTGCCCGATTGCAACAACAAAACGGTTGGTTTTTGATTTTTTCAATTGCTAAATCCGAATGGAATCTGACTTTGCAAAAATATTTGGGTGGAATTGTGATTGTTTTATTGTTTTTGTTACCGGCTTTTATTGCAATGCTTGCATTAATCATTCTTGCCGATTTGCAGATGAAACTGGTCATAACAGCTCTATTAGGTTTGATTCTATTTGTCTGTTGGT
>JAGRJP010000120.1:26951-27621 GCA_020442665.1 Lysobacterales bacterium | reverse complement strand
CGACTGCATTATTTTTACCGGTTCTTAATCGAATTTCCGGACAAACCAAAATTCCTCTCAGCCGGTTATTAATGCCGATGGGGTTTTGTGCGATTTTGGGCGGAACAGTAACTATGGTTGGTTCATCACCGTTGATTTTGCTGAATGATTTGATAGAAACTTCAAATCGCTCATTGCCTCCCGGAGCTGAAACTTTAAATTCTTTTGGTTTGTTTTCAGTCACTCCGATTGGTATCTCGCTTCTTACAGTTGGGATTTTGTATTTTTTATTGATTGGAAAGCATCTTTTACCCAATAGTGTGAAAATGGATGAATATACGGGTCTCAAATCCAATGACTATTTTAAAGAAACCTATGGGATTCCAAATATTAAAAAGGAACTGCTTGTCGGTAAAAACAGCCCGTTAATTGGTAAAACAATTCTTGAAATTGAAACTATGATGCATGATACCATTAAGGTTTTGGCATTGAGTTCGGAAGGAAATACCAAATTATCTCCATCAAGAAAACATTTTATATGGTCGGGTGACAGTCTGGGAATACTTGGTGATGATGAACAAATTACACAGTTTGCCGAGCAAAATAAATTAACTATCGTAAATGGGTTCAAACAGTTCAAGCATACGTTTAATGTATCCAATGCCGGTTTTTCAGAAGCAGTTATTGTTCC